>JACQWL010000377.1 GCA_016209255.1 Verrucomicrobiota bacterium | reverse complement strand
GGAGCTGCTGATGGAAGCGGCGCTGGCCATCCGGCATGGCATCACGGTGCGGGAGTTGACGACGGCGTTTCATCCCTACCTTACGCTCAGCGAAGGCATCAAACTGGCGGCGCTGTCCTTCGGCAGGGATGTGGCGAAGCTCAGTTGCTGCGCGGCGTGAAGAGATTCCCAGACGGCCGGGAATAAGGCGGGGACTCGTCCGTCAAAGCTCCGGTTCAGATTCACCGCGCCGCTCGCGATGCCGCGAATCTGCACCTCATCCGCAAGGCCGCGCGCTCAGCGCGGAAAACAAAACAACGTTCGTTCCACTATGTCCACTGCCTACCGTTCCTCCCTCGCACTCGTGACGCCGGAAACAGCCGCCGCCAAGGCTGCCGATCTGCTCGCAGGTGCAAAACAAAAACTCGGCTTCGTCCCCAATATGTATGGGGCGATGGTGAACTCGCCCGGTTTCCTTGAGACCTACCAACTCGGCTACGAGCGATTCCGCGCCGAGTCCGGCTTCACTCCGGCCGAGCAGGAGGTCGTGTTCCTGACGATCAGCTTCGAGAACGGCTGCAACTATTGCATGGCCGCCCACAGTGTGCTGGCCGACATGTTTTCCAAGGTGCCAAAGGAGACGACCGACGCCATCCGCACCGGGACGACGATTCCGGACGCCAAACTGGCCGCGCTCGCCGGCTTCACCCGCCATTTGCTCCAGACCCGCGGCCGTCCCACCGCCGAGGCGGCCCAGGGATTTATCGGCGCGGGTTTCTCCGAGAGACAGATTCTCGAAGTAATCCTCGCGATCGCCGTGAAGACTCTGAGCAATTACTCCAACCACATCTTCGGCACCCCTGTGGACGACATGTTCAAGGGCCGGCTCTGGGCACCGCCAAAGGCCTGATTCCATCCACTCAACCCGAGGTCAGTTTTCTACGCCGGTGTGTTCGTTGAGTCGCTCAACGGGGCAGCTTGATGTGCATCGATCTCCCTGCGATACCCTCGGTTAATCACGCCAACCCGCCTTCGCCGCCGCACCGTCGCAGCGGCGATTCGTTCAGCCGAAGGTCAGCTTCAAATCCGCGAGCAAAGCCTGATACACTGGATTGCAGAATTCGGCCACGCCGCCGCCGCTATGTTCCCAGCGCGAGGTCCACAACACGAGGGTCGAATTCGCGTCCGTCACCGGACAGAGACGCACCTCGCCGATGTAGCCCTGGACGTTGGCCTTCGCCACCGCCGCCGGACCGTCGTCGATGCTGTAGCGGATGCAATGTTCGGTATCGTCGAGCGCGAGCAGCGTCTCGTGAAAAGCGCCGTTGAGGACGCGCTTGGCGCCGATCTGCGTGCCGGCGAGGCCGCCGACCTTGTCCACCTTCGATACGACATTCGGACTCCAGGAGAGGTCATGGAAGTCACGAAGCCGCGCCCAGATTTTTTCTATTGGCGCATTTACCACCGTCGAATTGCAGCAGCCCATGGGAGGATTGTTTTCGGGGTTTTCGTTGGGTTCGGCGAACTCAGTCGTCGAACAAGACGAGCACGATATTTCGGCCCGAAACCGCATGTCAACGCTGCCGCCCAGGGAGCTCAATCGCCCGGGACCCGGGTCTGACGCTTCACGGTTATCGCGGAGCCTCCGGGGACAGCGCGTCGTCACGCTGTAGAATCTCAATCAAGACCTGGTAGCCAGCCGGGGACGCGAGCCGTTGGGATGAGATCTTGAAATACTCCGGCGATGCGACAATCCCGAAGCTTTCGGGCACGGCCACGCCAGCGGGAATAACATGCTTGTTTGTCCGTCGAAATAGAACCGCCGCCTCAACCACGACTCTACCATGACCGATATTCCCGCCGTCCGAGCCGCCGTCGAAGCCAACGTGATCGTGATTCGCCAAGGAATCGAGCTCCTCGCCGTCCTCAGTGCGGATCGCTATGCGCGCCGACTACCCGTAGCCTACAACGCGTCGATTGGCGGGCATCTCCGCCACATTATCGACCACTACGAAAGTTTCTTTGCCGCCCTTGAGAGCGGCGATTTGGACTACGAAAACCGGGCTTGTAGCACGGAGATCGAAACCGACGCGCGACTCGCCGCGCGAATTCTCGGGTCGATCGCAGACCGGCTGCTCGCGCTCGGGGAAGACACGGAATCGTTGTCACTCGCCTACCGCGTCGAGACCTCCCCAAGCCGGCACTCCTCCTCGTCTGTGCTGCGCGAACTCGAGTTTTTGCTCAGCCACACCGTGCATCACTATGCCTTGGTCGCCGTGATGTGCCGCCTCCAGCATCATGAGCCGGAGGAATCCTTCGGCATTGCGCCCTCGACACTCCGCTATCAACAAACCCAGGCGATATGTGCACGGTAACATGGCGCTTCCGCCATCGCGGCTACGACCTGTTCTTTAACCGGGACGAGCTCAATTCCCGGGCGCACGAAATCGCGCCGAGCGTCGATGAATCAACCGGCGTGAGGTTTATCGCACCGCGCGACGGTGATCAGGGCGGCACGTGGCTGCTAGCCAACGAATACGGAATCACGGTTTGCCTGCTGAATGACTACGCCAATCCGTGGTGCCCGGAGCCGGCAAAATCCCGTTTCAGTCGGGGACAGATCGTTCTCGCGATGGCGGATGTACCCGCCGTGGGGGAGATACTCCCCCGGTTTGAGACCCAGCCGCTCGTCCATACTGCGCCTTTCCAGTTACTGGCACTGTCACCTGAAGATGACCCGCTCTTGCTGCACTGGCACGGAGCCGGGCTCTCCTCTCGTCAGGGAAACATCTCGCCGCCCATCCTCATCTCGTCGTCGTTCGCGACCGCTGACGTCATCGCGGCGCGCCTCGGCCACTTCGCCCGATTCGTCCCACGGCCGGAGCAGCCGAAACTGTCTGAACTCGCCGCCTTTCACCGCCAACACGATCCGGCCGCGGGCGCGTTTTCGGTGGCGATGCACCGGCCCGACGCGGCTACCCGGAGCTTCACTCGGGTATCGGTCGACCGCCAGTCAGTCACACTGACCTACGAGCCTGTGGGCTGGCACCGCGGCGAGTGCGCCAACCAGGTCGTACGTGTTCTGGCCCGGCACACCGATTCGGTGTCGGCGGTGACCTGACTTCGCCACTGCACCGGCGTCCTCGGGAAAATCGCATCAGGCCGGCGCAACGTGCCTGAGAATAAACTCAGCGACGTCGGCCTTCGACGCGGGCCCAAACGCGACCCGGGCACCGTCGCGGCCGAGGAGCACCACGGCGTTGTCGTCCGCGTTCATCCCGATCTCCACGCGGCTTACATCGTTGGCGACAATCCAATCGAGCCGTTTTTCGTGCAGCTTTCGGCGCGCGTTAGTTTCGACCTCGTTCGTTTCGGCGGCAAATCCGACGATGATCTGTCCGCCGCGCCTCGTCGCCGCGAGCGTCTTGAGAATGTCCACGGTTGGGACCAATTCGAGGCTCACGGGACCGCCTGCCTTTTTTTTCTTCTCCTTCGCCACTTCCCGCGGCCGGTAATCTGCGACCGCCGCGACCGCGATAAAGAGGTCGCACGAGGCAAAATGAAGCTGGCACGCGGCGAACATTTCGGCGGCCGAGATCACGCGATGGACGGTCACTCCGACCGGCACCTGCAAGGCCACCGGACCACTGACCAGGTCCACGTGCCAGCCACGCCCCGCGGCAGCCGCGGCGAGGGCATAACCCGTTTTGCCACTTGAGCCATTGCTGAGAAATCGCACCGGATCGAGGTGCTCGCGGGTGGGCCCGGCGGTAATGAGGCAGCGCATGAGTAGTGGGGAGACGTCTAACGATGCCGTCTTATTCCCCTGCGCGACAAATGGTGGAAACGGCTAAACGCACGAACATGGGAATAACCCGGTCTTCGTTCCGTCCTAACTGCAATGAAGAATGAGGAGATTTTTCCGCAGCTCGTGGAGACGCACTACGCGTCGCTCTACCGCTTCGCGTTGAACCTCGCGAAATCGCCAGCCGACGCGGCCGATCTTACCCAACAGACCTTTTTCCGTTGGGCCACGAAAGGTCATGCCCTGCATGACGCGAGTAAGGCGAAGACATGGTTGTTCACCACGCTGTATCGGGAGTTTCTACGCGGCTACCGCCGCGGCCGGCGTTTCACCTCGATCGAGGATCTTTCGCCCATCGATCGCGATCCGCCGGATGTCCGGGCCGATGTCCCCACGCGGATGGACGCTGAACTCGTCGTGGCCGCGCTCGAGGACGTGGATCTCGTTTTTCGCGAGGCACTCACCCTGTTCTACCTGCAAGATTATTCCTGCCTGGAAATCGCGGCCCTTCTCTCGGTGCCGCTGGGTACGGTCACATCCCGTATTTACCGAGGAAAACGACAACTCCGCGCCCTGCTCGCTGCGCGCGAAACCGAAACCGGGGCGAACGAGTTCGCGCCGCTTGCCGCCTGCGCATGAACAACGATGAAGCAATATTCATTCTGTCGGCTTATCGCCCGGATGGTCAGGACGCGACCGACCCGCTGTTCGCCGAGCCCCTAGCCCAGGCGCGCCGCGATCCCGCTTTGAAGGATTGGTTTGGAGCGCAGCTCCGCTTCGACTCCTTGGTATCGGCCAAAATTCGCGAAGTGCCGGTGCCGCCCGGGTTGCGCGAGGCGATTCTCGCGGGCGCGCGCGTGAGCATGAGCCGCCGCGCGCCACCGTGGCACCGTCGTTGGCCCTGGTTTGCCGCAGTCGCGGCGGCCATCGTCATGGCCGGTGCGCTCGTCACGCTTCGCTGGTCCGATCCGTCACGCCCGGATTTGTCGAAGCTGACCCGCTTTGCGCTTCGCGACACCGCGGTCGAGGGCATGAAACACATCGGATCGGTCGCAGCCCTGCGCGACACCGAAGAGCTTCTCGCCGCGACTCGTCTGCGCTCCGCCGTGGACTTGAACTTGGACCTCGCCCGGCTACGCGCCGACGGGTGCCGCTCCGTCCGGGTGGCCGGTCGCGAGGTCCTCGAAATCTGTTTCGGCCGCGATCATGAGTTTCATCTCTATCTCGCGGCGCGCGGCGATTTCGCCGCGACTCAGCCGACCGAGCCGAGTTTCAGTGCGGCGGGCCCGCTCTCGGCCGCAGGGTGGGCCGACGCACGGTTCGCGTATGCATTGGTAACCAGCGCAGGCGCGAGCGCCCTTCGCCAGCGGCTCTGAAGCGACGCCGATCCCACCAGATCAGTCCGGAAAATCTACCGTGATGAATGCCTGGCTCACTCACTTGTTGCTTTCGGCCGGCCAAGGCACCGGAGCGACGCTGGCTGCACTTGCGGTGGGCACGCTCGTGAGCGAGGACATCGCTTGTATCGCCGCCGGACTGCTAGTGGCCCAAGGCGCTCTGTCCTTTCCCGCCGCAACGGGGGTTTGCTTCGCGGGGATCTTCGCCGGCGATCTGCTGCTCGTGCTGGTCGGTCGCACCGTCGGACGCCGATCCCTGAGCATCGCGCCGCTGCGTTGGTGGATGTCGCCCGAAGCCGTGGAGCGCGCCGAACGGTGGTTTGTCCGACGCGGGCCGGGCCTGATTATCGCGAGCCGATTCATGCCCGGAACACGTCTCCCGACCTACGTCGGCGCCGGGGTGCTGCGTGCACCGCTGGCGCGTTTCATTGGCTGGTTTGCGCTCGCCTGCGCGCTATGGACGCCGCTGCTGGTGGGCGCCGCGTGGCTCGTGGCCGATGTGGGTGTTTATGCTGCCCGACGGCCGGGCCGTGCGGCAGGAAATCTTCACCGTGCGCGGTCGCGCTGCGACCGTCATGACCAGGACGCTGGATGGCCCCAACCACGACACGACGCTCGACGTACGCCCGTTTTTATCGGGCCGCGATCCGCACGCGACGCATCACGAAAACGCCGGCTTTCGTTTCGATCCCGATCGCGTGCGCGATCTGTTGCTCTGGCATCCGTATCCCAGCGTGCCCTCCGTTGCCGTGAAGGCCAACGGCGCCTACACGCACGCGCCCGAATGGTATCGTCAGTTTCTCTATGAGGCCGAGCGAGCCCGGGGACTCGACGACACCGAGGATCTCGCGGCGCCGGGATGCTTCACCTGGAATTTCAAACATGGTCCGGCCGTTTTCATCCTGGCTTCGCCCACACCCGGCGAGGACTATCGCGATCTCTATGAGGCCGAAGCCACGGCGGTCGCCGCGAAATGGCGCAAACTCGAACAGGCCCGACGAGGTGTCTACGCCAGCGCGGTCCAGTGCGCGGCCGACGACTACATCGTGCGCCGCGGCGCCGGGCACACCATCCTCGCGGGCTATCCGTGGTTCACCGATTGGGGGCGCGACACGTTCATCGCGTTGCGTGGCCTCTGCCTCGCGACCGGTCGCCTCGCAATCGCGCGCTCGATTTTGATCGAATGGTCGGGTATCGTGTCCGAGGGCATGTTGCCCAACTTTTTCCCGGACGGGGCGGCGCGTCCGGAATACAACTCGGTCGACGCTTCGCTGTGGTTTGTCGTGGCGGTGCATGACTATCTGGCCGCGCGTGTCGCCGCCGGCCGGCCGGCCGCCAATGGCGATCTCCAGCGCCTGATCGCGGCGGTCGCGGCGATTCTGCAAGGCTACTCGCGTGGCACGCGGTTCAATATCCGCGCCGACGAAGACGGGTTGCTCCTCGCGGGCCAGCCCGGCGTGCAGCTCACGTGGATGGACGCGAAAGTCGGCGACTGGGTGGTCACTCCGCGCGTCGGCAAGCCGGTCGAGGTGCAGGCGCTGTGGATCAACGCGCTGCGGATCGCCGGGAAATTTTCGCCGGAGTGGGGCCACCTCGCCGAGCGTGCGCTCGCGTCGTTCCACCGGAAATTTTGGAACGTCGAGCGGAGCTGTCTCTACGATGTCATCGACGTGGACTTTCAACCCGGACGCGTCGATACCGCCGTGCGGCCGAATCAAATCTTCGCGGTCGGCGGCCTGCCGTTTGCGCTGCTTGACGGAGCGAAGGCCGCGAGTGTGGTGCGCGTCGTTGAGGAGAAATTGCTCACACCGCTCGGCTTGCGCTCGCTTGAGCCCGGTCACCCCGATTACAAGCCGCGCTACACCGGCGGCGTGCGCGAGCGCGACGGGGCCTACCATCAGGGCACGGTCTGGCCATGGCTGATGGGCCCGTTTGTCGAGGCGTGGCTTTACGCGCGCGACCGCACTCCGGCGGCGCGCGCCGAGGCGAATAAACGCTTTCTCACCCCGCTGCGGGCGCACCTCGAAACCGCGGGACTCGGCCACATCTCCGAAGTGGCCGACGGAGACGCGCCCCATCATCCCGGCGGCTGTCCGTTCCAGGCCTGGTCGCTCGGCGAATTTTTGCGGATCGAGGCTTTGCTCAAATGAACGCGAACCGCGAAGCCAACATCGCGCCCATCCGCTGGCTCGGCCTGGCCGCACCGGTGTTCATTCCTTTCGTCTTTCTCGCCCTCTGGCTCTCGATTCTCGGTTCCCATCCCTGACTTGCATGAAACCTTCAAAATCAGCTCCCGCCGCCGACTCCGTCACCACGACGCCCGTTGCGTCAACGGCGGCGGCGATCGCTTCGACCGCCGAGGGCAAACGCCTCGCGGAGGATCGCGCCCGCACCAAGAACTGGAAGCGCTGGGGTCCGTATCTTTCCGAGCGCCAGTGGGCGACCGTGCGCGAGGATTACTCGGAGCACGGAAATTGTTGGGACTATTTTCCACACGATCACGCGCGCAGCCGCGCTTACCGCTGGGGGGAGGACGGTTTGCTCGGCTTCACCGACCGGGAATGCCGGCTCTGCTTCGGCCTCGCGCTCTGGAACGGCCGCGATCCGATTCTAAAGGAGCGGCCCTTCGGGCTAACCGGCCCCGAGGGCAATCACGGCGAGGACGTGAAGGAACTTTATTACTACCTCGACTCGACGCCGACGCACTCGTGGATGCGCGGGCTCTACAAATATCCCCAGGCCGAATTTCCCTACGCCCAGCTCGTCGGCGAAAATCGCCAGCGCGGCCTCGGCAGCGCGGAGTTCGAGGTGCTCGACAGCGGCGTCTTCGACCATGGTCGCTACTTCGACGTCTTCGCGAGCTACGCGAAGTCCGGTCCCGATCACACGCTCATCCGTCTGACCGTCGCGAACCGCGCGCCCGAAGCCGCGACCGTTCATCTGCTGCCACAACTCTGGTTTCGCAATCTCTGGACGTGGGGCTGTACGCGCGAGCACGTCGATGTTAAACCGCAGCTCTCGCTGTCGGGCGACGGCGTGATCACGGCACTGCACGAATCGCTCGGCGATTTCGCGCTGCACTTCGCGCCCGCCTCCGATGGGACGACGCCCACCGCGCTCTTCACTGAAAACGAGACGAACAACCAGCGCCTCTTCCAGTCGCCGAACGTTTCACCGTTCGTGAAGGACGCGTTTCATCGCTACGTCGTTAACGGCGAGACCGCCGCGGTGAACCCCGCGCAG
>JACQWL010000401.1 GCA_016209255.1 Verrucomicrobiota bacterium | reverse complement strand
GACATGACCACGAAGATCCGACCATTGGGCGTTAATGCGGCAAAGTCCTGATGCGGGACTGGCACCACCTTGCCGTCCGCAGTACGCACCTTGAACGGCCGGTTGGAATGCATCGCCTTCCGCAGGTCTTCCGTTGTCATGACCCCAACCTGTCGCTGGTCTCTCTCGTGTCAACGTCCGCTCTTACCCCAGTCCGTGGGTGTTTTCTCCAGGCGTCTTGCGCCAGCCCGGCACACGGCCACGCACGATAAGCTGCACCCGCCGCCTCGCGGTTGCGTAATAAGTTGCAGGCGTTTGCAGCGGGCCGCGCCGACTGTGGATTGAAATCCGCCCAACGACCAGTCTTAGCCGTAACAATTCAGTCGAACACACTTTTTATTCGCAACGACGAGAACTGAAAGGTGGACGGCGACCTCCGGGCGCCGTTGAAGCCGCGTCCGAGGGAAAAACGCGCCCGGAGGTCGCGTTCCACCTCGAGCCAACTGAATTGTTACGGCTTAGTTCCGGGCTACTGACCTGACCGCGACCCGGTCCCCGCGCCCGTGGCCAAGGCTCGCTCCGCGCTGCAATCGATGCGCAGTCTTGACCAAAAAACAGGGGCGATTGGGAATTGAGGTTGGTGCGCCTTCGTTAACCCTGCTCGCTCCACTCAACGATGAACAACCACTCCTACGCGTTTCTCGCCCTGTTCGGAGCCGTGGCGGTCGCGTTTCCGCTTGTGCTGCTGGGTGTGGCGCAGCTGTGGTTCCGATTCTTCCAACCCGCCAAGCCCAGCGGGTCGAAAAACTCGACCTACGAGTGCGGCATCGCGCCGACAGGCGACGCGTGGATCCAGTTCAAGGCTCATTACTATCTCTATGCGATTCTGTTCCTGATCTTCGACGTCGAGGTGCTCTTCCTGCTGCCCTTCGCCGTCGCGTTCACCGGGTTGTCCACCGGCGCGCTGCTCGCGATGCTGGTTTTCATCCTCTTGCTGGCCGAGGGCCTCGTCTGGGCCTGGCACCGCGGCCACCTCGAATGGCAATGACATGAGCGCCGCCGCCCGCCCTGAGCCTGTCGAACGGGCACCCACCCTCACCGATGCCGAACGCGACGAGCTTCGTCGCCACGGCATCCTGCTCACGAAAATGGAGGAGCTCTACAACTGGGGCCGGAGCCGCTCGGTGTGGCCGCTGAACTTCGGGCTGGCGTGCTGCGCCATCGAGATGATCGCCGCCTCAATGGCCAAATTTGACATCGCCCGTTTCGGCTCCGAGGTCTTCCGCCCCTCGCCCCGGCAGGCCGACCTGCTGATCGTTTCCGGCACGGTGACGAAGAAGATGGCCCCGCAGGTCGTGCGGCTCTGGAACCAGATGCCCGAGCCGAAATACTGCATCGCCATGGGCGCCTGCGCCATCTCGGGCGGTCCTTTCAAACAAGGCTATAACGTGCTCAAGGGCATCGATCGGTTCATCCCGGTCGACATCTACATCCCCGGCTGCCCGCCGCGCCCCGAGGCTCTCCTCCACGGCCTCGTGCAACTCCAGGAAAAAATCCGCGGCCAGAGAATCGCCGGCCCCGATGCCCCGCGCCACCTGCGTTCCGACATCGACTGCGACTGCGCCGTCCCCGAGTTCGGCGCCCACGATCTGGAGCCGCCCAGCAGCCCCGCCGTCTGGCAGGCCCCCACGCTGGTCCGTTCGGACAAGGCCTGAGCCGTAACCATGCATTCGACTTCCATTTCGAGAGTGACCCGACGAGCACCAATAGGTGGACGGCGACCTCCCGTCTTCGCCCTGCGGGCTACGACGTGGCGGCGAACTTGTGGCGCGCCGAAGCTCGCCGGAGGACGAGCAAGCCCTTGTCCGCCTTCGGCGGATTGGCGAAGGCGGCCGGGCGCCGTTTGGCCGCATCCGCCGGAGAAACGCGCCCGGATGCGCCGGAGGACGCACAGGGGCTTGTCCGCCTCCGGCGGATCGCGTTCCACCTCGAGCCAACTGAATTCTCACGGCTGAGCCGACGCCCCGCCGCATGGAAACCCCCGAACAGATTCGCGATCGGCTTCTGGCCCGCTTCCCCGCCGCGCAGGTGACCGTGGTCACGAATCCCGGTCCGGCCGCCCAGCACTCGCTCGTACTGAGCCCGGCGGACGCGCGCGCGATCGCGTTGTTTTTGCGCGACGATTCCGCCCTGCAGCTCGACCAATGCTCAAACGTCACCGGCGTGGACTGGCCCGAAAAGGAAATCAGCGAAATCACCAAGACGACGGTGCCCGATCCGGCAGGTGGTCCGGCCAGAGTCGTCGAGTACAAGACCAGGCGCACCGAGCCCGGCCGCCTCGAGGTCGTTTATCATCTTTACTCCATCGCGCTCCGGCATGGCCCTGTCGTGCTGCGCCTGCGCACCGGCAACCGCACCGATCAGGTGACGCTGCCTTCCCTGACGCCCATCTGGCGCGCGTGCGAATTCCAGGAGCGCGAGGTGTTCGATCTCTACGGGGTCATCTTCGAGGGCCATCCCGATCTCCGCCGGATCCTGATGTGGGACGCCTTCAAGGACCATCCGATGCGAAAGGACTACGTCGAGGTCGACGACTACGAGTGGGAGCCGACGCCGCACGACGACCTCCTCGAGAAGGCAAAGCGCCACTACCCGGCCGGGGCGGCCGAAGGGCTGAAAAACTGAAGAACGGAAAGACTGAGGCATGAAATCCAATATCGAGACCACGGGGGAAGGGAGTGCGAATTTCAGCCCGTCAGCCCTTCCGCCCTTCAGCCTTTCGAACCCCGGCGCGCACGTCCGGGCGGTGCACGATGAATTCCACGGTGACTTGCTCGAGGTCTCGATGGGCCCGCACCACCCGTCCACGCACGGCGTGTTCCGCATGGTTGTCACGCTCGATGGCGAGCGGATCGTGAAACTCAGGCCGGTCTTCGGCTACCTCCACCGCAACCACGAAAAAATCGGCGAGAACACGACGTACCTCGGATCGATGCCCTATACGGACCGGCTCGATTACCTGTGCTCGATGACGAACAACTGGGCCTACGCCATCGCGGTCGAAAAGCTCGCCGACCTGCCCGTGCCCGAGCGGGCGGAGTATGTGCGCGTCATCCTGGCTGAGCTCACCCGGCTGCTCAACCACACCTGCCTCGCGGGGTTCCTGATGCAGGACTGCGGCGCCAGCGGCACGCCGCTCATGTATGCCTTTCGCGAGCGCGAAAAGATCCTTGACCTCTTCGAGTCGCTCAGCGGCTCCCGCATGATGTGCAATTACCAGCGGTTTGGCGGCTGCCGCGTGGATCCGCCCGCCGCGTGGCTCGAGGGCGCAAAGCGGCTCACCGACGCCTACGGCCCGTTTCTCGACGAGTTTGAAGCGCTGCTCACGGGCAACGAAATCATCATGGCGCGCACCCAGGGGGTCGGGCGCCTCGCCCCCGCTCTGGCGATCAACGCCGGCGTCACCGGCCCGATGCTCCGCGCCTGCGGCGTCGCCCACGACCTGCGCAAGGTGGATGGCTATGGTGTGTACCCGCGTTTCGATTTCCGCGTGCCGCTCGGCGACCACGGCGACGTCTACGACCGCTACATGATCCGCGTCCTCGAGATGCGCGAATCGATCAAGATTCTCCAGCAGGCGCTGCGCGATCTCCCGGCGGGGCCGATCATGGATCCGAAGGCGAAGCTCCGCGGCTTCCGCCCGAAAGCCGGCGAAGCCTACGGCCGCATCGAGGGGCCGAAGGGCGAGATCGGCTTTTATCTTATCAGTGACGGCGGCCCCAACCCCTGGCGCTACCGCGTGCGCGCCCCGTCGTTCGTCAACCTCACCATTCTCGAGGACATGTGCCTCGGCCACACAGTCGCCGACGCCGTGATCATCCTCGGCAGCGTCGACATCGTGTTGGGAGAGGTAGATCGCTAAGGTTTTTGCCTGCGGCGAGAACCTCCTTTACTAATCCATCCAATTCAACAAAAAGCCTCCCGCGGAAAATCCAGTTTTCCTTCAGTCAGTTGACATCCGGAAAATCTTGGGTGAAAATCTGCTGCGCGTCTTGGAGCGCAGCGAGGAGCCGGCGGGGAGCCTCGCACTAGACCCCGTCCGCGCCCCGCGATGACCCACAAATCCAGTTTCCCACAACCCACTTTCCTTTCAGTTAACACCTTGCGCTGATCGCTCTCGGATATGCAAGAAGCTCTCAAGACCGACCTAATCTACGTCTCCGCCTTCGCGTTGCTCGGGCTGGTGTTTGCCTTGGGGCCGTTTATCATCGTCTACTTCCTCGCCTCCCGGAATACCCGCAACACGGACAACCGCACGAAGCAATTCATCGAGTGCGGCGTCGAGCCGATCGGCGACGCCTGGATCCGTTACAGCGCGGTTTATTATCTTTATGCGCTGGTGTTTGTGGCTTTCGCAGTGGACGTGCTCTACCTGATCCCGGTGGCGCTGGTCTACAACGACCCGCAATTCGTCATCCGTGACTTTGTAGAACTCCTGATCTTCGTCGGCATCCTCTCGCTCGTCATCGTCTACGCCTGGAAAAAAGGCGTGTTCAAGTGGACGCGCCACATCTCCTCGCACCGGCCGCAACCGCGGCCCGTCCCTCCCGCTCCATGACTACGACCCTCCAGCAGCCCGACCTATCGTCCCTGGTAAAGTTCGCCCAGCTCGACGATCTCGTCGCCCTGAGCCGGGCCAACTCGCTTTGGCCTCTGACCTTCGGGCTCGCCTGTTGTGCGATCGAGATGATGGCGACCGGCGCGTCGCGTTTCGACCTCTCGCGCTTCGGGGCCGAGGTCTTCCGGCCGTCCCCGCGCCAGGCCGACGTGATGATCGTCGCCGGCACGGTGAACCGGAAGATGTCCAACCCCATCAAGACCCTCTACGACCAGATGACGGAGCCCAAGTGGGTGATCGCCATGGGCAATTGCGCGATCTCCGGCGGGCCGTTTACCAATCCCGATCAATACTCCGTCGTCCTAGGCGTCGATAAGATCATCCCGGTGGACGTGTACGTCCCGGGTTGCCCGCCGCGACCCGAAGGGCTCATCGAGGGCATCCTTGCCCTCGAGGAGAAGATCACCGGGAAGCGCCGTTGGCCGAGGGTCGACGCGAAATGATTCCCGCCAAGGACGCGCT
>JACQWL010000376.1 GCA_016209255.1 Verrucomicrobiota bacterium | reverse complement strand
TTGTGCACCAGGGCGTGCCCATAGAGCACCGCGCCGATTTCGGCCGCGCCGAGGGGCAGGCCGAGGTGGCCCGACGAACAGGCGTGCACGGCGTCGATGGCGAGCCCGCGCGCCTGATTGGCCGCTTTGGCCAGGAGATGAGTTTGCAGCGTCATGGAAAAATCCGTTCAGACGTAGACTTCGCGCCCGCGGTGGGAAAGGAGATTCTCGGGCGCGCATCCGTAAACTCTGTCTTTTAGGGCCACCGCTTGCGGTGGGCCGCTTCGCGTGAACACAGCCCTTTCTGTGCTCATTCAATCCGGCCCTGCGCAAGCGCAGGCCCTACGCGGCGGGCGCACGGACTCAGATTTTCAACAGCGCAATTTCACCGCCGTGGCCGCGATCGCGGGTCCGGCTGCAACCAGTTTCTTCCTTCGGGAATCGACCTTGAGGTGCAAGCCCTCCAGCGCGCGACACCCCAACAGCGGCAAATCCCCCGGTTCGGCGAAGACGATTTCGTCCGTCGTCTCAGTCTTGTCCACCCGCAGAATGGCGTAGCCGACGGAACGCGTGATGATCTGCCCGTTGGCCATTCGGATCTGCAGATCTTTCTTGCGTCGCTCGATCCCGAGTTTCTCCAGGATTTTGGCATCGATCCACGTGAACTCGGAGCCGGTGTCCACCATCATTCTCGGGACCACGGCAGATTTGCCGTCCCGGTGATTCTCCACTTTGCAGCCGACGTAGAAGAGGCCCATGGCGGGTGCAAATTAGCTGGGACTCGCGCAAAAGCAACGCGCGGCTTCTCAGCTCACGGCGGGCGCGGCCTCGTCCGGATTCGGACTCTCCCCGCCGGCCGCCGCCTTTTCGGCCACGTTGCGGGCGTGAATCTCGGCCGCGCGATCCTTTTCCTTGATCGCCATGGCGGCCTTGCCGGTGCGGCGGCGCAGGTAGTAAAGCCGGGCCTTCATCGGCTCGGACTCGCGCTCGACCTCGATTTTCTCGATGTTGGGCGAGTTGACGGGAAACACGCGCTCGACGCCTTCGCCGTAGCTGAGGCGGCGGACCGTGAACGATTCGTGGATCCCGTGACCCTTGCGCGCGATGACGATGCCCGCGTAAACCTGGACGCGCTCCTTGTCGCCCTCGCGGACTTTCGTGTGCACGCGCACACCGTCGCCGACTTTGAACGGCGCGAGGTCTTTTTTCACCTGACCGGCAGTGATTTCTTGGATGATCGGGTTCATGGGAGTGAGTTATTTCAGTAAATCGGGACGCACCTGACGGGTTTTTTCCATTTGTCGCGCGTGCCGCCACTTTTCGATTTCGGCATGGTTGCCCGAGAGAAGAACCTCGGGAACGGACATGCCCCGGAATTCGGCGGGACGCGTGTATTGAGGAAAGTCGAGCAACGTGCTGGTGAAGGATTCGTGCGTCAATGACTTTTCCTCCCCGAGGACACCGGGGATAAAACGCGCGAGGGCATCGATCACGACCGCCGCCGCCAATGTTCCATTGGTCAGCACATAATCCCCGATTGAAATCTCCTGATCGATGATGGTGTCGCGGATCCGCTGGTCGATGCCTTCGTAATGACCGCTCAGCAGAATGAGGTGCTTCTCCCGGGACAAGGTGTGCGCGAGCGCCGGCGAGAGGGGCACTCCGTCCGGGGTCAGGTAGATGCGCCGGCAGCCGGGCGTCTGCAGTTGTTCGATGGCGGCGAAGACCGGCCCGGGCTTCATCACCATCCCCGCACCGCCGCCAAACGGCCGGTCGTCCGCCGTCCGGTGCTTGTCGGTTGTCCAGTCGCGAAGGTCGCGGACATTCACCGTGAGATGGCCGGCCGCGAGCCCCTTGCCGAGGATGCTCCCGGCCATGAAGCCGTCGAGCATGCGGGGAAACAGGGTGAGGACGTCGATCGTGAGCGGCATGGCAGGAACGAATGCTGGCGCCTCAAGCAAAGGACGCAACGGTCGCAACGTGAGCAATGAAAAAGCCCCGGAAATCCGGGGCTTTGGTCTTCGCGAAGCAAAACCTTCGCGCCCTTTGCACCCTTGGCGTGAGTCCCTTCCGGGATCAGGCGGTTGCGGCCGGCGCGACCGCCGCTGGCGCCTCGGCGGCCGGAGCCGTCGTCGCCGCCGCGCGACGGGCCTTCTTGATCATCGAATGCATCGTGTTGGTGGGCAGCGCGCCCTTGCTCAGCCAGTAATCGACGCGCTCGAGGTTGACCTTGATTGGGCTGCCCTTGTCGCCCGGGCGGTACGTGCCCAGATTCTCAACCGCGGCGCCATCGCGGCGCGAACGCGCCTCGGCGACGACCACGCGATAGAGCGGCTGGTGCACGGAGCCAACCTTGGTAAGACGGATTTTGAGAGCCATGTCGGATGTTTTGCGGAGCGTTTCGTTCCTGGAAAAGCTGAGGAAAAGACCGCCGCGCCCACGCGCTGTCAAGCCCCGAGTCCCGGCTTTTCCGTTGACCGCCACCGGGCCCGGCTGAGAACGTCCGCCTCTTATGCTCAAAGCTGGCATCGTCGGCCTGCCCAACGTGGGCAAATCCACTCTCTTCAACGCGCTCACCCGTTCGCACAAGGCCGCGGCAGCCAACTACCCGTTTTGCACCATTGAGCCCAACGTCGGTGTCGTGACCGTACCCGATGCCCGGCTCGATGGGCTCGAAAAACTCTTTAAAACGGGCACCACCATCCCGACGACGATCGAGTTCATCGATATCGCCGGCCTGGTCGCCGGCGCCAGCAAGGGCGCGGGCCTCGGCAACCAGTTTCTCGCCACCATTCGCGAGGTCGACGCCATCGTGCACGTCGTCCGCTGCTTCGAGGATCCCGATGTCGTCCATTCCGAGGGCGCGCTCGACCCGATTCGCGACATCGAAATCGTCACCACCGAACTCGTCCTCGCCGACCTCGAGGCCGTCCACAACCGCCTCGAGAAATTGGGCAAAAAAATCCGTGGCGGCGACAAGGAAGCCCACGCCGAGCAGGTGCTCCTCGAGCGCCTGCTCCCCCACCTCAACGCCAACCGGCCCGCCAACACGCTGCCCGTGCACGAGGAAGAGGCGCGGCTGATGCGGCACTTTCAGCTCCTTACAGCGCGGCCCGTGCTTTTCGCCGTCAATGTTGCGGAGTCCGACCTCGCCACGGTCGCCGGGAATCCCTTCGTGCAAAACGTGGCCGGCCACGCGCGAACCCACCACGACGCCGCCTACGTGGCCGTCAGTGCCAAGATCGAGTCCGAACTCGCCGATCTTTCGCCGGAGGACGCGGCGGCGTTTCTGAAGGACCTCGGCGTCGATGACCCCGGGGGGTCCGCGCTGATTCGCGCAGTCTATGCGCTGCTCGGGCTGATCACGTTTTTCACCCACAACGAAAAGGAAACGCGCGCCTGGACCGTCCGCCGCGGCAGCAAGGCGCCCCAAGCCGCGGGCGTCATCCATACCGATTTCGAGAAGGGCTTCATCAAGGCCGAAATCATCTCCTACGCCGACCTTACCCGTCTCGGCAGCGTCGCCGCCGCCCGCGAGGCCGGCAAATACCGGCTCGAGGGCCGGGACTACGTTTTCCAGGACGGCGATGTCGCCTTGTTCCGATTCAATCCCTGAGCCGCCACTCCGTGGCGCGCCTGTTGCCTTTTCGCCGCCCGCCCGTCTTGCTTTTCCACTCATGCGTCGTGTTTCCGCCGTTCCCGCCGTTCTTGCCGCCCTGACCTGCACCGGTCCGCTGGACGCGCACCCGGAGATCGAAGCCGCGCTCAGCCGGCTCAACGCGCAAATCACGGTGACGCCCGCTGACGCCAGCCTTTACGTCCAGCGCGGCGAACTTTACGCGCGCCACGAAGCGTGGGTGATGGCCGAGGCCAATTATCTTCGGGCCGCCGAACTCGCGCCCGATTTTCCCCGGCTCAACCGCGCCCGCGCCGCTCTCGACTTCGCCAACGGCCGGATGGCCGCGGCGCGCGCGCGCCTCACCCGCGTCCTCGCGGCCGATCCGAAGGACGCCGAGGCCCTGGTCCTTCGCGCCCGGGCGCATGCAGCCCTGGGCACGGCGGCGGCCGCCATAGCCGATTTCAACGCTGCCCTCGCGCTGATTGCTTCGCCGTCACCGGAATTATATCTCGAGCGAGCCGGGCTGTATTCGTCCCCCGGGGATGCGCTGCGCAGCCTCGACGAGGGCCTCTCGCGGCTCGGCCCGGTCGTCACGCTCGAACTTCGCGCGCTGGCGCTCGAAGAGTCGCTAGGCCGCACCGATGCCGCCCTCGCCCGCCTCGACCGGATCGCCGGACAAAGTGAGCGCAAGGAATCGTGGCTCAAGCGCCGCGGCGATCTCCTGGCCCGGTCCGGCCGCCCGGCCGAGGCGCGGGCCGCGTATGCCGCCGCGCTCGCCGCGATTGCCGCGCTGCCCGACTGGCTGCGCGAGACACCCGACACCGTCCGCCTCGCCGCCGAACTTACGCGGCTCACATCCTCCGATTCCTGATCTTCATCATGAAACTTCCCTCGTCGATCCTCGCCCTCGTGCTTTTCGCCACGACCGCCGCGCCCGCCGCCACGACCATCGTGCGCGGCCCTTATCTGCAGTCGGCGACGCCCACCAGCATGGTCGTGCGATGGCGGACCGACGCGACTGAGGCCTCCGTCGTCGCGTACGGCACCACGCGGGACAAGCTCACCCTTCTGGCCAAATCCGAGGGCGTGGTCGCGGAACACATTGTCCAACTCACCGACCTTCAGCCCGCCACCCAATATTTCTACGTGGTCGGCGCCGCCGCGCCCAAGCCTCCCACCGGCAAGGCCGCCGAAGACGCCCCGGTGCGCGCCGCCACGAGCACCTTCACGACTCCGCCCCCGGTCGGCACGGCGAAACCGACTCGTGTCTGGGTCCTCGGCGATCCGGGCACCAAGAACGCCGTCCAAATCGCCGTGCGCGACGTCTACCGCAAATACACCGGCGGCCGCCCAACCGATCTCTGGTTGCTCCTCGGCGACAACGCCTACCCGGACGGCACGGACGCCGACTACCAGAAGGCGATTTTCGAGATGTACCCCGATACGCTGCGCACCTCGCCCCTCTGGCCCGCGCTGGGCAACCACGACGCGAAAAGCGCCAACTCCATCACCCAGTCCGGCGTTTACTACGACATCTTCACGCTGCCAACCCGCGCCCAGGCCGGCGGCATGATGTCCGGCACCGAGGCGTACTATTCCTTCGACTACGCCAACATCCACTTCGTCTGCCTCGACTCGCATGACTCCGACCGGTCGCCCGCGGGAGCGATGCTGCAGTGGCTCAAAGCCGACCTCGCCGGCACCCAGCGCGACTGGATCATCGCGTTCTTTCACCATCCGACGTATTCCAAGGGCACGCACAACTCCGACAGCGACACCGATAGCGGCGGGCGGATGAACGACATGCGCGCCATCTTCCTTCCAGTCCTCGAGGCCGGCGGCGTCGACCTCGTGCTCACCGGTCACTCCCATGTCTACGAACGGTCCCCGCTCATCGACGGTCACTACGGCAAGAGCCCGACCTTCGATGCGACCAAACACGTAAAACAAAAAGGGAACGGACGGGCCGACGGCGATGGCGTGTACCGCAAGCCCCGCCGGCGTGCCCCGCACGTGGGTGAAGTTTCCGTTGTCACCGGCAGCGCCGGCCACGCCAGCGCCCGGCCCGTGCCGCTCGATCATCCGGCGATGATTGTCTCCTTCAACGAAGCCGGATCCAGCGTGCTCGACATCGATGGCCTGCGCCTCGACCTCGTCTTCCTCAACGAAAAGGGCGAGAAGCGCGACTGGTTCAGCATCGTCAAGGAGTAGGGCCGGAGCGTTGCGGGTCAGTGTAAAGAATCTCCATGGTGGGCCGTGCGCTCCGCGCGCGGCTTGTCCGCCTCTGGCGGGCTGGTTTGTTGCTGTGTCCGCTCGCAATCCGCCGCCCGCGGAGCGGCCGGCCCACCACGGACAACACGGGCAAGAAAGTGAGATGCGACCTCGGCAACGCATAGCTCACATGCGGGTTGCCTGTGCAACCACGATACGTACTGTAAATCCTCCATGAGCGACGAGACCCGCCAGCCTGCTCCATCCCCGCCCGACGCCTCCCTGGATTCGGCAATCCTGGGCGT
>JACQWL010000375.1 GCA_016209255.1 Verrucomicrobiota bacterium | reverse complement strand
GAGCTCCTCGCGCGGTGGGAAACCCTGTTCCG
Organism: Verrucomicrobiota bacterium; assembly: GCA_016209255.1. Classification (GTDB taxonomy): domain Bacteria; phylum Verrucomicrobiota; class Verrucomicrobiia; order Opitutales; family Opitutaceae; genus ER46. The sequence continues at coordinate 5,837 of JACQWL010000375.1, read as the reverse complement.
CGCGCTCCCGGAGCGGCTGGTCGCCTTCGCCGGCGCCGTACGCCAAATCCTGCAGGAAACCACCGCCCGCGGTGGACGCCCGGAGCTGAAACTGTTCGCCGCCCTGCGCGACACCGCCGTGAGCCTGGAGCAGCACGTCGCCAAACTCGACGAGGTCGGCGTACTGCTCGCCGCGAACGTCGCCCCCGGCAGCGGGATTTCCGTCCCCACCCTCCCGGATTTTCACCGCGTCGCCTGGGTCAGCCACATTTTCCTGCTGCCCGCCCCCCAGCTCGCCGCCCAGACCGCGCGCGTCGAGACCGAGGTGCGGCAATTTGTCGCCCAGGATCGCGATGCCGTCGTGGCGTGTCTCCAGGCCAGCCACGACGCCTGCCGGTGCGCAGCCGAGAGTGTTCTCCAGAGCTACTGGAACCAGCTGCGCATCCACGCGCAGGTCCACTACGTCGAGGAGCGCGACATGGACGGCGTGATCGACGAGCTCATGCGGCGCTACGTGACCCCGGACCCCGCCTGCACCCCGCTGCCTTGCGCCGCGGATCCGTTCTCCGCCTAGGAGTTTGTCTGTCTTCCAGCGAAAGTTGGCGGACGAGCCAGCCCGCGTCCAAGGCTCAACGTTCGCCTGGCCGGGCGCACCGATTGGTGGCATAAATTCCCGATTCGTCATCTTTCATCCATGAAGGCGCCCCGTTTCCTCGTCGCGGCGCAAAAACCTTTGCGTCCGACGCGACCCGCGTGAACCTGTCGCCCTGCCTGCCATGCTGCCCGACGCCCTGCCGCCTCCTTCCCGTCTCGCCACGTTTCGCAACGCGTTCTTTTCGGGCGCGCTGCTGCTGGCGCCGCTCATCGTCACGATCTGGGCGTTCACAAAGATCATCGACGTCGTCGGCGGCACCTTTCGCCCGCTTTACGAATCCTACATCCCGGCGCCCCTGCACAGCATCCCTCTGTTGTGGGACATCGTCGCGACCGTGGGCGTCGTGCTCCTCGTCACGGCGCTGGGCTATCTTTCACAATACGTGTTCGGCAAGTACTTCCTCAGCCTCGCCGAACGCGCCATCCAGCGCATCCCCGGCATCGGCGCCGTCTACAACTCCGTCCGGCAAGTCGTCGCCACCTTCGGCACGCACAACCGCAACCTCTTCAACAAGGTCGTCATGGTCGAGTTTCCGCGGAAAGGGATCTGGACGATTGGTTTCCTCACCAGCAAGGCCCAGGGCGAGCCGCATGCGCATGCCGGCGCCGACACGTGGACCGTCTTCGTGCCGACAACGCCCAATCCCACCAGCGGCTTCCTGATCATGCTTCCCGCCCGCGAAATCGTCGAACTCGAGATGAGCGTCGGCGAGGGCATGAAAATGATCATCTCCGGCGGCAACGTCATCCCGCCGTGGCCGGCCCCGGTTTCACGGCCGGCGACCGAAAAACTGAGACAGGGCTAAGGAAGATAACGGGCGCGCATCAAACCAGAGTGCTGCAGTCGCCCAACCGAATCCGGCCGCGGGTCCGCCGCCTTCCGGCTTCCGTCCCACGTCCTCTGAATCCAGATTCGGGGTTCGTCACAGAGAACACAGAGACGAAGCAGGAGTTCATCGAGAGTTGAAATGGCGGAATTGGGCATCACGATTTCACCCATCGGGCGCGTTCATCCAGAAAAGCCCGCGTATGCCCGTCTATTTCTCTGTGTTCTCATTCCGCCGTTCTGTGCCCTCTGTGACCTGCCTCAACTGCCGATTCTAGGCTGAATCCCCGTGCCCGCCCAGTCGCTCGAGACCGACGCGTTCGTCCTTCTGAAACGCCCGCCCGCCGATTCGTTTCAAACCTTCACCGTTTTTTCGACCGAGCACGGCACACTCCTGGTCTTGCAGCGCATCGGCCGCAAATCCGCGGCGACGACCACCGTGCTCGACCTGTTCGACGAAGCGGCGTTCATGCTCGAAAGTTCAAACCAGGGCCGCACTTGGTTTGTGAAGGAGGCCCGGCTCGTCAAGCGCCACGCGGGCATCGGCCACAGTTATGATGCCCTCCGGTTCGCCTCCACCCTGACCGCCCTCATCGCCCGCAATCCCGTCCACGAAGAAAGCCGCGCCGCGGTCGGCGCGCTGCTCCGCACCGCCTTTGGCGCCTTCGCGTCCGGCTCCCGTCCCGACGTCATCTACTTCAAGACCCTCTACTGCTTTGCGCGCGACGAAGGTTATCCGCTCAAACAGCAGTGGTTCCCCACGCTTCCGCCCGTCGATCGCACGGCCGTCGCAACGCTCCTCAACCTTCCGCTCGCCGATCAAACCGCCGCATCCGCCGATGTGTCACGCCTGCAACGCCGGCTCGAGGAATACCTCCGCGGCCACACCGAGATTCTGTTGGAGTGACGACGAACGAGACGGCGCCTCGGCCGTAACGATGGGGTCGGTTGTAGGGCCGCCGCTCGTTTGCCGCGCCGCAGGCTTGGCGAAGGCGGGCCAGGCGGACCGCACCGTGGGAGAGGGCGGCCCGGCGACAAGCGCCGGCCCTGCATTCACCGGGATCGGATGACGTTTCTTTCGAGAGCGAGTTTTCGGTTTTCCTTCCCGGCGTTCCGGGTGTTCCGTGGGTACCGCATGGATTTCAACCTTGATGCGCGAACCGCGGCGCTGAGCGTCGGCGAATTCGCCGACTTCAGCCTCGGCCCGCGCGACGCCGCCGGCGGACCGCAGGGTCTCTGGCGCGCGCAGCTCGGCACGCACTGGCACCACGAACTCCGGGCCCGCGCCGCCGCCGAACACGCCGCCGCCGCAAGTTTTGAAATCCCGATCACGGGCCGGATTTTCCATCGGGGCTGGACGCTCACCTTCACCGGCCGCATCGACCAAATCATCCGTGCCCCTGCCGCCCCGGCCCGGGCGGGCCGCGATTCCATCCGACGACGCGTCGGCGAGGCGGAAACCCGCGACGAAGGCGCAACGTCGCATGCTGATCACCTGCCGCGTCCATCGTCCGGCCTCATCCTGCGTGAAATCAAATCCGTTTCCCGTCCGCTCCCGGCCGACGAATCCGAGTTGCGCGCCGACTACCCCGCCTACTTCATCCAGCTCGCCACCTACGGGGCGCTCTGGCGCAGCGGCCTCCTCGCCGCTCCCACCGGAGGGTTGCACCCGTGGGGTGAAACTGGGCCGGCCGGCGCACCCGTTTCATCCCCGGCGCCGGCGCTGCGCGCGGAGCTGGTCTTCGTCGAAACGGATTCCGGCCTCGCGCAGACGATCCCGCTCACGCCGTCCGATGACGCGCTTTTCTGCGGACAGCTTGAACGTATCGCCGAGTTTCTCGATCTGCGGCTCCGCGCCCGCGAACGCCTGCGCGGGCTGCGTTTCCGTCCGGCCTTCGCGACGCCCCGGCCCGGGCAGGAGACTACGCAGGTCGAACTGACCGCGCTGTTCGAGCGCCGTCCGCTCGTGCTCTTCGAGGCGCCGACCGGCTTCGGCAAGACGGGCGTGCTGCTCGAGTTCGCCCTCGGTCAGCTCCGCTCCGGCCACTTCGACCGCGCCCTCTATCTCACGAGCAAATCCACCGGCCAGCTCCAGGTCGTCCGCACCCTCGCCGCGATGACCGCCCCAGCGCCCCCGGCCGCCCCCGCCCAGTGTCACGTATTAAGTGACACTTCACCCCGCGTTTTCGCTGGTAGCGCAGCTGAAGAGTGTAACGTATTAAGTGACACTTCACCCCGCGGTTTCACTGGTAGCGCGGCTGAAGAGTGTAACGTATTAAGTGACACTATACTCCCTGTTACCAATGAAGGCTCTCCGCAGCAGTGTCACGTAATACGTGACACTTCCGGGGAGGGCGGCGCGGTGAGGACGCATGGCCGGGCGGGGGACAGCGCGGGCGGGACCCCGGTGGCGGCGTGGCACGTGCGGAACAAGGCCGAACACTGCGTCAACCACACGTTTCACTGCGTCCGCGACAGCTGCACGTATCTGGCCGGAGCCGCGACGCGCTGGGCGGAGAGCGGCCTCGCGCGGTTTTACCTCGACGAAAAGCACGCGCGCGATCTCGACACGCTGCGCGCCGCCGGCCGCGACGCGCATATCTGCCCCTACGAAATCACCCGCGCCGCGCTCGCGTTCAACGACGTGTGGATCGGCGACTACAACTACGTCTTCGCCCCGCGCAACCGCGGCCTGTTCTACGAACAGCCCGGCTTTGTCGCCGCCCGCACGCTGCTCCTGATCGACGAGGCGCACAACCTGCCCGCCCGCGTGGCCGACGCCTACTCGCACGCCTTTACGGCCGCGGAGGCCTTTGGCGTGCGCGATGAACTGCACCGCATCCGTCCGCTGGCGGCGCTCGTGACGGCATGGGATCACTGGTGCCATGGCCTGCATCACCTGCGCGCCACCAATGCGCTCCCGCCCGCGGACGAAGACGACATCCGCCATCTGCTCTCCGAGCTCGCGCGACTCATTACGACCGTGCCGCTCGATCTCGCCGCGCTCGGCGCCCACGCCGCAGATCTGGTGTGGCAAATCCCTTCGCTCGTCGACGAGCTGGCGACGTCGGATCTGCCGCGGCTCTGGTGGTGCCCGCGCGACGGCGAGCTGGCGCTCACCTGCCTCGACGCCGGCTCGGCGATCGGCGCCACGCTCCGCGAATTTGGCGGCGTGGTTCTCGCCAGCGCCACCCTCACCCCGATCGACGGCTTTGCCGCCGCGAGCGGCCTCGATTCTTTTTTCGACTCCCAACTTTCCGCCGCGTCGAAGGGCGGCGCGGCCGGCTCAGCTTCCGGTCCGCAACTCATGCCCCCGGAACGGCTGGGCGCGCTGAACAAACGCGCCACACGCAAGCTTTACCAGCAACTCACGAGCGCGGCGGAGCTTCTCCGCGTCGAGGAAGCACGCGCCGCCGCCAGCCCCGCGCTGATGCGCGCGCACACCCCGTGGCGCGACGGCGCCTACGACATCGCCTGCGACGCCCGCGTCGACACGACCTTCCAGCACCGCTCGCACTACTACACGACCACCGCCGCGACCATTGCCGCACTGCATGCTTCCGCGGCAAAGGGAACGACCGGTCTGACGCCCGTCGCCGGGCCACCGGGAAACGAGGGGGAACCGACCGGCGGGCGCCGGCCCTCAGCGATTGCCGTTTTCTTTCCGAGCTACGCCTACGCCGAGGCCATCGCGCAGGAAACCGCCGCCATGGCCCCTGGACTGCGCGTCGCGCTCCAGCCCAAGCTCCGCGACCTCGCCGCGCAAACGGCGTGGGTCGAGGAAGCGCTGTGCCCGGACGCCGCGCTGTTCCTCGTGCTCGGTTCGAGTTTCGCCGAGAGCATCGACGCGCTCGGTGGTCGCGTGACGCACGCGATGGTCGTCGGGCCCGCGCTGCCCGAGGTCAACGCCGTGCAGCGGGCACGGCTCGCCGAAGCGGCGCGCGCCGGTCTCGCCCGCGATGCCGCGTTTCGCCGCGTCTACCAGATTCCCGGCATGACCAAGGTGAACCAGGCCCTCGGCCGGCTCGTCCGCGCGCCCGGGCAGCGCGCGCGGGTGCTGCTGCACTGCCGCCGCTTTCTTGAGCCGGGCTACGCCAGCCTGCTCGCGCCGGAATACCAGCACGGCACCCCCATCCTCGACGACGACGGCCTCGCCGCGTGGCTCGGTTAGCCCGCATTTTTCACACTCTCAGCGTTTTTTTCGGCCGTCCAAGAGCGCACAGGCGGGGTGGAATCGTGAGTGTGCGGGAAATGCGGGATACAAGCAAAACCCTCCGGAGGCGGGCAAGCCGCAGCGGTTTACCCGCCTCCGGCGGCGCCAAAGGCGACCAGGGTTTTGCCAATAACCTGGACGCTCCAAACGGCTGCGACCGCGGCT
>JACQWL010000381.1 GCA_016209255.1 Verrucomicrobiota bacterium | reverse complement strand
GCGACCTCCGGGCGCCGTTTGGCCGCGTCCGCTGGAAGAACGCGCCCGGATGCGCCGGAGGCGCACAAGGGCTTGTCCGCCTCTGGCGGATCGCGTTCCACCTCGAGCCGACTGCATGGATACGGCTTATCTCCGCTCCAAACCGAGGGTCGCCACTCGTCGGCGGGCCGCTCGTGGCGGCGGGCCCGGAGGCTCTTCACTTGTCCGCGAGACCGAGGACCATCGTGCGGATGATCTCGTCGAAATAATCCGGCAGGTTCGGTCCGAAGAACGACATGACGCGCGGCTCGTAACTTTCCAGGTGGTAGTAGCGCGGGGAAATGACGTAGCCCACGTAGTCTCCGTTGAAGCTCGTGATGACCACGCGGAGGCCCTTGGGCCGCAGGGAATCCTTGATTCCCAACGCGAGCTCGCCGCTGAAGTCGCAGGGAGTGGAAACCCAGACCGTGTCGTTGAGGCGGAAGACTTGGATGAAGCTGTGCCCTCGCACCGGCATCAGCCGCCGGGCAAGCCACGGACGCAGCCGGATTTCATCGCTGACCCGGATGTTGAGCGGTGGCAGGGACAATACGAGGCCTTGCGTTCCGAACGCGATCGAGTCCGTCAGCGGAATTCGGGGCAGTTGTTCAAGCAGTGTTCGCGCCAGTGCCTGGCCCATGCGTTCTGCGCCAGCGAACCCTTTCTCGCCGGCCACGGGCCCATGGCTGCCGACGCCGCCAGCCAGAAACACGGCCAGGCCGCCGGTGGCCTCTTCGACCGCCCGTTGCCAGCAGCCGGGGTAATCCGCACTGAACTCCATCAGGGTGCTCGGAAGCACCGTGGCATGCGCGGCGTAGCTTCCCAGCACGGCGAGCCTGCCCTGCTTCTGCTTCACCACGATATAGCTGAACTCCGGATCCACCCGCCCCAATGAGCCGACCAATCGGTTCCGCACGAAATCCGGTGCGGCGAAATGGCCGTGGCCAAACGCGGCGGGCTGGAGGTCGGCGATGGCGTCGCGAACCGCGGCCACGATGCGGTCGGCAAACCAGAGCCGCGCGCCGGGTTGAAAGCCACCGGCGAAAGATTCCGCGACCCAACCCTCGCCCCAGCCACCCAGACCGGCATGGGTGTGCGTCGCGCTGAGATAGATTTGCTCGCGCGACAGCTTCAACTCCTCACCGAGCCGGCGCGCGGCGGCTTCAGTCACTTCGTGGGGAATAATCAACGCATCGGCGCCGACCATGACGCCGACGCGGCCCCCGACGCGGAGGGCCGCAGCCTTGACGTAAAGATCGTCGTGAACCCCCGTGGCGAATTTTCCGCGCCGCCTGGAGTGGCCGGCGAGCGGCAGCGAGCGAAACTGTCCGCTCGTGGGATCGTCCTGCGGTGAATTAACCGTGGGTGTCAGCAGCGCGCGGCCGAATCCTGCGGCCAGTTCGCCCCGGGTGATGGAATCGGCCGTGGTGCCGGCGCGCAAACGCGCCGCCGTTTCAGTGTAATAGGGCGCGTGGAAGTAAGGGCGGTGGTCGACGCGGTCGAGGCAGAGCAGCAGAGCCGCGGCAACCAGCGCCGCCAGCGCCATTGCACCCCGCCGCAGTATCGTGCCCGGCCATTTCATGCGACGACTCTGGTCAGCGATTGTATTTCGGACTCGGGCCGCGCAGTCGCGCCCAAACCCGATCCAAACCTGCGACCGTTTCCGGTGAAAGCGGTCCCTCATCCACCGCGCGGAGGTTTTCCTGCAGGTGAGCCGGCTTCGAAGCGCCCAGGATCAGGCTGTCGACCGGCGTGTGGTGCAACACCCAGTTCAGCGCGAGACTCACGAGCGAGCGATGGGCGGCCGCGGCGATCGCGTTCAATTCCTGCACCGCGACGAAATTCGCCTCGTGCCAATAACGGTCGAGATACATCTGGTTCTTGTCGAAGCGCGTCCCCGGCAGCGGCGCCTCGAATTTCTGTTTTCCCGTGAGCAGGCCGCCGGCCAGCGGATTATAGACAATCGTGGACACGCCGAGCTGCTGGCACATCGGCAGAAACTCCTGCTCAATGCCGCGCGCGAGAAGGTTGTACATCGGCTGGGTCACGCTCACGCGCGGCAGCCGCCTGGTTTCGGCCAGCCAGTGCAGCCGGCAGATTTGCCAGGAGGCGAAATTGGAGGCAGCGACGTGGCGGACCTTGCCGGCGCGCACCAGCTCGTCCATCGCGGCAAGCGATTCCTCCAGCGGCACGGTGTAGTCGGGCCAGTGCAGGTAATAGAGATCGAGATAATCCGTTTGCAGGCGCTGCAGGCTGTCCTCGGCTGCGCGCAGAATGGCGGCACGGGACAGACCGGCTTGATCGGGAGCGGGTCCCGTTTTTGCCGCGCACTTGCTCGCCAGCACGACGCGATCGCGGCGGCCCTTCAGCGCCTTGCCCACGATCGTCTCCGAGACGCCGGCCTGGTAGACGTTGGCCGTGTCGAAAAAATTGACGCCGTGATCGAGGCAGGCGCCGATCATCTCGAAGGCGGTGGCTTCGTCGGTTTGCCCGCCGAATGTCATCGTGCCCAGACAAACGCGGGAGACGATCAGATTGGTGTGCTGGAGGCGGCGCGTTTCCACGGTGAAATCAGTCGGTGACCAACGTCGCCTGCCGAACGGAAAAATGGTCGTCCCCGGAGAAAACAAGATGCAGCGTCTTGCCGTCGGCACTCATCCATTTCGTCGGGAAGCTGCTGCTCTCGCCCGGCCCGACATCCCACTCCGTCGTGTAAAACACCGTCGTCCACGGGCCCCACGGCTCCGGCGCGTCGTAAATGCCGAAACCGCCCTGAAACCGCATGCCTTGGGGATGCTTGCTGTGCGGCAGTATCTGGCACCAAAGGTAGCGCCCGAGCGCGGCGTTGTAGGTGACGCCCCCGCGATAGCAGTTGCCGCGATGCGTGAAGACCGCGCCCCGTTTCGCGATGTCCTGGCTCCACGTCGGTTCGCCGGTGGTGTCGAGCGAGACGAAATACTCGTAAGCCGCCTGCTGCGCGATGCGGTCCTTCGGCACGCGGGCCAGGACCATCCGGTCGGCGGCCTCGTAGGCGCTGTCATTGTCGAACGAATAGACATAGACGAAGCCGTCGCGGGCACGCGCGTAGTTGCGGCCGAAATTGAGAAAAGTCGGGCAACCGAAACTCGTCGCGAACTTCCAGTCGGCCCACGTCCACGTTGCGCCGTGGTCGTGCGACCAGGCGAGCTGCGCGTTGTCGAGGTTGCGCGCGAGAAGGTAAAGCACGCCGTCGACCATCAGCATCCCGCTCGCCTTGCGCCCCGAGCGGCCGTCGCCGCGAAAGTCGCCGTTCGCCGCGATGATATTCACGCCTTGGAAATGCGGTGGCACGCCGGTCACTTTGGAAAATCCGATGCTGAGCTTAGCCGGCACGAATGGCTCGAAGCCGTTGCCGTCACCATAGGCCGTGTAAAGCGCGTCGTCGTCGCCCCACGTCATCGGCCAGTTGTCGCTGCCGCGCGCGCGGCGGATGATGGTCGCAGCCGGCGCCCAGTTGACCTGCTTGATGACCGGGCTGGGCGGGTGGGGCGGGCCGGAGGGTACAATG
>JACQWL010000374.1 GCA_016209255.1 Verrucomicrobiota bacterium | reverse complement strand
TTATGCCCCGACGCCAACCAGTGTCGGGGCGTAAAGCCCCTCCCACAGCCAACCCTGCCAGGGATCTTGGACCACTCGCACCGCCAATCGTCAGATGCGGGCCTGAAAAGTGGGGCGCCTCATAATCCCCTCGCCAACGAACTGCCGTGGCTTACCGTGGGATGTAGACTTGGCTGGTTCGAACCACCTCCAGTCCACACCCTACCCATGCCCGATCCCGCCAGCAGAGCGGTATTCTTGAGTTACGCCCGCGAAGACACGGACGCGGCCCGTCGCATTGCCGACGCGTTGCACGCGTTCGGCGTCGAGGTGTGGTTCGATCAAAGCGAACTGCGGGGCGGCGACGCCTGGGATCAGAAGATCCGGAAGCAAATCAAGGAATGCGCGCTGTTCATGCCGATCATATCCGCGCGGACACAGGGACGTCAGGAGGGCTATTTCCGGCTGGAGTGGGAACTCGCCGAGGAGCGGACCCATCTGATGGTGCGGGGCGCCCCGTTCGTCGTTCCCATGGTCATCGACGAGACCACGGAAGCGGAAGCGCTGGTACCGGATCGGTTCCGCGACGTGCAATGGACGCGATTACCGGGCGCGCTGCCGACGCCGGAGTTTGTCGCCCGTGTCAGACAATTGTTGGAATCCCCCCGCGCCACCGCCGTCGCCGTCGGGCAGGTCTCAGACCTGCCCCACCAGGGCGCCGTCGCGCGTCACGAAAGAAGTTATCGCACACAATGGGTTTGGGCGACCGCCGTCCTCGCGACTGTCGCGGTCGCCGGGGTCGTATTTCAGTGGCGGCGTTCCGTTCCTCAGCCCCCGCCGGCCGTTGCGAGTTCGTCCTCCTCCTCCACCGCGGCGCAGCCGCCCATGGATTTCGCAGCAGCGAAATCCATCGCGGTGCTGCCATTCGTGAATCGGAGCGCCGACAGCGGCGATGCCTTCTTCACCGACGGGATGCACGAGGACATTCTCACGAACCTCGCCCGCATCCGCGAGCTGCAGGTGACGTCGCGCACCTCGGTCGAGCAGTACCGCGCGACGACGAAACCGATGCTCCAAATCGGACGGGAACTCGCCGTGGCCTACATCCTCGAGGGCAGCGTGCAGCGCGCGGGCAGCACGGTGCGAATCACCGGCCAGTTGATCGACGCCCGCACGGACAAACACCTCTGGGCGCAGAGCTTCGACCGCGAGCTCTCCACGACCAACATTTTCGCCATCCAGTCGGAGCTGGCGCAGGCGATTGCCCGCGAATTGAAGGCGGCCATTTCGCCCGAGGAGAAAAAGCTGCTCGCCCGCCGGCCCACGGAAAACCTCGCCGCCTACGAGCTGTTTCTGAAGGCGCGCGCGGAGAAATACCGTGGCATCAGAACGAGCGCCGCGCTGGACCAGCTGGAGATCCTTTATCAAGCGCCCGTGGATCTGGATCCCAATTTCGCGCTGGCGTGGAGCGAAATCTCGTGGGTACACGGCTATAAACATTTCTTTCGCTTTGACCACACCTCCGTGCGGATTGCCAAGGCAAAGACGGCGATCGACATCGCCGTCCGGCTCGCGCCGGATGCGCCGGAGACAATCCTCAATCTGGGTTACTTCCATTATTTCTGTGGGCGAGAGTATTCGGCTGCGCTCGAACAATTCGAGCGGCTCGTAGGCCAGCAACCGAACGATGGCGCGGCGGTTTACGCTCTTGGGCTTATCCAGCACCGCACCGCGAAATGGCGACCGGCACTGGAAAATTTTCGCAAAGCCACTGAACTCGAACCGACCCTTCCCGCGCGCTGGGGCACGCTCAGTAGAGTCCTCTTGGCCGGACGTCGTTTCGACGAGGCGGCGGCGGCGAATCGTCGCACCGTGGAGTTGTCTCGGGACGAATTGGGATACTCCTTCAATCTTGCGGCGATTCCATTTTTCGCGCGCGGCGCGACGCGGGAAATGGAAATGTTTTTGGGCGGACTACCGCCGGACAAGGCCAACTCACCGGCCGGGCTCGATTACCGTCGCACCTGGGCGGTGGGGACCGGAGATTCGACCGAAGCGATGCGGCTCGACCAGCTGCAACCGGGAAGTTCAAACGCACAACAGGCGGTGATGATGGCGGCGGTTTACGCCGCAAAAGGCGACGCGGCTGCGGCCCGTGCCCGGCTGGAGAACATTCCGCCCGGGTTGCGGAGCCGGCTCGAACGTGAGTCGGATCATGCCGCGCTTTGGGGGACGCTTGGCCGCATGGAAGCCATCCTCGGCAACAAAGCCGAGGCGCTGCGTTGTGCGCGCAAGGCGGTGGAATTGGTTCCCGAATCGCTCGACTCATTGGAGGGCCCGCGTTTTGCCGCCGATCTGGCGTTTGTGTATGCGTGGACGGGCGACAGGGACCGCGCCATCGCGGAATACACCCGCTTGTTGAGAACACCTTGGTATCCGGGGCAGAACGTTCAGGAAATGAAGCGGAGTCCGGTGTATGCGCCCCTCCGCGGCGACCCGCGCTTCGAGGCGCTGCTCAACGATCCGAAGAACAATGCGCCGCTGTTTTGAGGCGATCCGGCGGGATGGATTGCTTCGTCGCCCGCTTCGCGGGCTCCTGCAATGACAAATTCGACTACCCGATTGATTACGGGATTACACCCGCCCGCACATTCGACTCGCCGGGTTAACACCGGGTTTATAGTGTCGCCTCGGCGGCCGACATCTACGTACCTGTATCCATTCTGCCCATGAGCCTGCGTTTCCGAGAAGCCAAGACCATCCAAGCTGCCGCGCGCCTGCTCGCCCTTCGGGGCGGACGCATGAATTACATGAAGCTTCTCAAGCTCCTCTACATCGTGGAGCGCGAGGCGCTGCTCACGTGGGGTCGGCCCGTCACTGCCGATCGTTGCGTGTCGCTATCCAAGGGGCCCATCCTCAGCCAGACCTTGAATCTCATCAACGAAGGTCCTGCGCCTGACACCCCGTCCACTTGGGCGGAGCACATTTCGCAGCCGGAGAACTACGACGTGCGCCTGCTTTCTCCCGCCGGCGACGACGAATTGTCCGAGGCCGAGAAAAATCTCATCGACGACGTTTTCCGCCGCTATGGTGAAACGAATCGATGGGATCTGGTCGAACTGGTCCACACGTTTCCCGAGTGGCAGGACCCCGACGGCAGCGCGCTCCCCATCACCTACCGCGACATCCTCAAGGCCGGCGGCAAGAGCGAGCTGGAGATTGCGGCCATCCTCCAGGACATCGACGCAGTTGCCCAAGCCGACGCGCTTCTCCCTGCGCTTTGATCGATGCTCCGCGCCGGGCAGACCATTCTGTTGCCCAAGCCCGGTCAGGAAACGGCGCATCTTTGGGTGGTGTGGACCGCGCGCGGCCAATTCTGGCCGGGCGGCCAGAATTGGCCAGAACGTCCGATCGCGGCGTAAAGTCGCTCCTATATTCGCGCCACGGGACGACGATTGTCTTCGCGCGTGTTTTCCATGCTGACCCCGTTGGAGTGCGCTCGAGTCGCTTCGACTGGGTTAGCCAGAATAATTCCCAACCCGGCTAACCCGCATTTTTCACACTCTGGTTGGTTTTCACGCTTGGCCGACGATGGACGTGGCGGTGTTTCTGCGTTTTCTGCGAGTACATGCGGGTTAAAAGCAAAACCGCCGCGGTTTACCCG
>JACQWL010000366.1 GCA_016209255.1 Verrucomicrobiota bacterium | reverse complement strand
CGCCTTTCGTGCCGTTCACCGTGATGACCTCCAGCGGGGAGAACTTCCATGTGCCTCATCCCGATCATGCACTTATCAGTCCCAAGGGCACGCGGGTCACGATTTACAACGATGACGAAACCGCTGGGATGCTGACCGCGCTGCACATCGTCGGTATCAAGACGGGCCGCGGATCCCGCGCAAAAGCGCGCAGGTGAGCTGATGAAATACGGTATGATCTGCAGCTGCATCTTGCCGAACTTCTTCTTCGCCGCGTCGAATTTCTTCTTGAACTGGCAGAAGTAGGAGAACGACGGCTTGCGCATCACCCGCAACACGTCGTCGGACGTGTGCTCGGGCGCCACCTTGAGCCGGCCCGACACATGGTGCTCGACCAATTCATCGACGTAGCGTTCGTGGCTCTTCTTCGCCTCGGGCGCGGCGTGCTGGTGGAGGAACAAATCGTAGCGCAGCCCGCTCGTCACAAACGCGTGCTTCACGCCCGGCGTCTCGCGCACGGACCGGTAGATGTCGAGCAGCGGCGAGTGGTCGGTGTCGAGGTTGCGGCACACGTCCGGCCAAATGCAGCTCGGGCGCAAGCATCGGCTCCGGCGCAACGCGGCGCGAAGGTCACGACCACGATGACGAGCAAGGGCGCGATCGGTTCCTGAAGTGCGAGGGGCGCATCCCAGTTTCCTGCCAACCTGCGCTCCGGTCCTTGTAGGGCCTGCGCTTGCGCAGGGCCTGGCTTGGGGGATCGCTGCGCCTGTTAGCATCAAGCGGCCCACCGGCAAGCGGTGGCCCTACAACATGCAAGAAACTGAGATGCGCCCTCCTTGGTTCTAGTTTCATCTCCGGAGTTGCACTCCGCGTCGTCCGGAGGCTGTGTTTGGCACCTGTTCACATGTCCAATCCCTCCATCGAAAACGTCGTCATCATCGGCACCGGTTGCGCCGGCCTCACCGCCGCCATCTACACCGCGCGCGCGAATCTTAATCCGCTCGTGCTCGAAGGCCCGCTGCCCGGCGGCCAGCTCACGACGACGAGCGAGGTGGAAAACTTCCCTGGCTTCCCCGAGGGCGTCGACGGCTTTCAGCTCATGCAAAACCTGCGCGAACAGGCGACGAAGTTCGGCACGCGTTTCGAGCAGGCACTCGTCGACTCGGTCAATTTTTCCGTCCTGCCGCGCAAACTCGTCGCGGGCGAGCGCACGATCCTCGCGAAGGCCGTCATCGTCGCCACCGGCGCCTCGCCCCGCATGACCGGGATCCCGGGTGAAAAGGATCTCTACGGTGGCAAGGGTGTGACGACCTGCGCGACCTGCGACGGCGCGTTCTACAAGAAAATGGACGTCGCCGTGATCGGCGGCGGCGACAGCGCGGCGGAGGAGGCGCTCTTCCTCACGCGTTTCGCGAGCAAGGTGTATCTCGTCCACCGCCGCGACACGTTGCGCGCCTCGAAAATCATGGCCGGCCGCGTGGCCGCGCACGAAAAAATCCAGTGCGTGTGGGACAGCGTGCCGGTCGCGGTCGAGGGCGTCGCCCAAGGCGCCGTCAGCGGATTGAAAATCAAGCAGGTGAAAACCGGCGCCGAATCGGTGCTGCCGGTGAAGGGGGTTTTCGTCGCGATCGGCCACGTGCCGAACACGAAGGCCTTTGCGCCGCCGCTCGAGGTCGACGAGAACGGCTACTTCAAACCCGTGAACGGCTCGCAAATTCAGACGAACGTCGCCGGCGTCTACGTCGCGGGCGACTGCGCCGACCACGTCTACCGCCAGGCGGTTACCGCCGCCGGCATGGGCTGCGCGGCTGCGATCGAGGCGGAGCGCTGGCTGGCCGAACACAGCGGGTGAAGCGGCGAGTCCACGCTTGATTTCCCGGCGCTCCGGCAAAGACTTTCCCGTTTCCATCAACCGAGCCTCCTGCCGTGAGCAAGAAAACGACATCCATCGCCGAACCGAAGGCCGAGCCGGGCCCCAAGGGCTCCCAGCATGTCGACGCGCCGATCAATGCGAAGCTGTCGCGGGACGAAAAGATCGAACTCCACCGCGTCATGGTCCGGATCCGGCGCTTTGAGGAGCGCAGCCTGCGCGCCTATCAGGCGAAGAAAATCGGCGGCTTCCTGCACCTTTACATCGGCCAGGAGGCGGTCGCGGTCGGCTCCTGCTCGCTGATGGGACCGAACGACCACGTGATCACCGCCTATCGCGACCATGGCCACGCCATCGCCGTCGGCATGGACCCGAAGCCGCTGATGGCCGAACTCTACGGCAAGGCGACCGGTTGCTCGAAGGGCAAGGGCGGCTCGATGCACTACTTCGATCCCTCGCGGAATTTCTGGGGCGGGCACGGCATCGTCGGCGGCCAGATCCCCCTCGGCGTCGGTCTTGCCTACGCCATCAAGTACCGGGGGCTCAAGGGCGTCGCGCTGGCTTTCATGGGCGACGGCGCGGTGAATCAGGGCGCCGTGCACGAGGCCTACAACCTCGCCGCGTTGTGGAACCTGCCGGTCGTCTTTGTGATTGAGAACAACGGCTATTCGATGGGCACAAGCCAGGAGCGCTCCTCCGCCGGCGAACTCGCGAAGCGGGCGGAGGGCTACGACATGCCGTGGGGCCAGTGCAACGGCCACGACCTCTACGAAGTGCGCGCCTGCATGGACAAGTTCCTGACGCGCGCCCGTGAGGAGTCGCGGCCGTCGACGGTGGAAATCGACACGTACCGCTACCGTGGCCATTCCGTTGCCGATCCGGACAACACCTATCGCAGCAAGGCCGAAATTGAGGAATACCGCCGGACGAAAGACCCGATTCAGGTGTTCCAGCAACAACTCGTCACCGAAGGCATTCTCGACGCGGCGCTGATCGACAAGATCGACGCCGAAGCCCGTGCCGAGGCGGAAAACGCCGCCGATTTCGCCGAGGCCAGTCCGTTTCCCACCCCGGACGACATCCAGAAAGACGTGTACTGGGAGTCCGACAACCGCTCCGAACGCAAATCGCAAGGCCGCCTCTTTTTCGACTAGGAACCTGTCGAACTACCAATGAATGCCATGGCCTCGATCGAGGGTTTCGTTGCGACACCGGGCGCCTGCCTCGACAGGTTCCTAATGCAGCGCTCCGCGCTGCGAAAACCGAATTTGTCTGCGTAATCCCGCTAGAGGTTATTGGCTTCGCGCCGTCCTCTGTTCTCCGTCCTCTGTCCTCCGACTCTCTCCATGCCCGTCATCACCTACCGCGATGCCATCCGCCACGCCCTCGCCGTGGAACTGGAGCGAGATCCCAACGTCGTCGTCATGGGCGAGGAGGTCGCCCAGTTCAACGGCGCCTACAAGGTCACCGAGGGGCTCCTGGCGAAATTCGGCCCGCAGCGCGTCGTCGACACGCCGATCAGCGAAGCCGGCTTCATCGGCATGGGCATCGGCGCCTCGATGCTCGGCGTCCGCCCCGTGATG
>JACQWL010000389.1 GCA_016209255.1 Verrucomicrobiota bacterium | reverse complement strand
TAGCACCTTGAACATTTCATTGACGGATGAACAGAAAGGCTGGCTTAACTCCCGCCGCGAGGCTGGCGGGTATGCCAGTGCCAGCGACGTGGTTCGGGATTTGATCCGCCGCCAGCAGGAAGCGGATCGGCAGCGGCTGGCACAACAGTTTCGGGCCATGGAAACGGACGGAAGCACCGGTCCGACGGGGTCAGGCCGAAACCTGCAACGCGCCACCAGATTCACTACTGCCAGTTCAGCACTTGAATCTGATGCGGGTGCGCTGTACCCCTCGGTTGCAGGTTTCGGCCTGACCCCGTTGGTCGGAACCGCGCCAATATAACGAATCGGTTAATTTCTTCCATTTGAGTTACGTTTTTCCAGGGCATGGTACCCCCTATGTGGAACCCATCACTCCGGATTAAGTGTCACCTATCACTCCGGTTCATACCCAGTCTGTAACATGTAACGGGCAGACCCCGTCCGATTGCCCGCTCACAACCGCCGCAGCCGGATGTCGCGCAGCGCCGCGCGGGTCTGGTAGGCGGCGATGCCGAGCGGCAGGCTGTTCTCGATGTCGCCAAAGCGCAGGCTGATCTTGCGGTCGGTCGTGGTCAGATCGACCATCTGGCGGTCGTCGATCCACGCCTCGATTTTTTCCGGGGTCACCCGCACGCGGATGCGATACCAGCGGTTGGGCTCAAAGGTCATGGCCTCGGTGGTTTGGTTTTCCGAGGCGTCGTCGCCGTCGACGCTGGACAGTCCCACCACCGTGCCGCCCCAGCCGCCGACGATGAAACTGCAGGCCGTCTTGCCCACGGGAAACGTCAGGCCGCAGAAGAAATCGCTGCCCTGCAGTTTCATCGCCTCAAGGACGATTTCGTAGTTGGTCGTGGGCAGTTCGGTGTCGTTGGTCCAGGTGACGCCCGAGAGGAACGCGCCCATTTCCATCACGATGGCGCCGCCGCCGCCCCGAAACGGGTTTTCCACCTTCACCTCGCCCCCCGATTCGAACCCGGAGGACTTCCAGCCGGCGAGCGTCTTGCCGTCAAAGAGGCTCTTCCAGTCGTTCGGAGCGGCGGCCTTCGACCGCGATGCCTTGGCGGCCGGTTTTTCTGCCGCGCGCACAGCGGCAACGGACGGGCCGAGCAGCGCCAACGCAACCAGCAGCAGAAGAAGCGGGCGGGAGAAACGACGGAGGCGCTTGGGGAGATTCATGGCTTCGTAACCCTTTAGGAGGCACCCCGGGCCGGGACGCCGCCCAAGTTGTTACGATTGAAAATTGAGAATTGAAAAGCTGAAATCACAAATTTCAATCTTCTCATCGTGCGGAAGCAGCCGCGGCTGCGCCTCGCGGGCGTGATATCGCCCGTTGTCGCCAGCGGCCCCTGAAATTATCGACGGGTTTTCTTGTGTCCGATCGACCGGTCGCAATACGATGGGCGTTCGAATCCCTTTTCACCGCAGCAACAACTCCCCTCGCCATGGCCACCTCGCAGATCGCTCCGCCTCCGTCCGCCGGCGTCACCCGCCGCCATTTTCTCCAACTCGCCGGCGCCGGTGTCGGCGTCCTCGCCTTCCCGGCGGTCCTGCGGAGCCAGTCGCCGAACAACAAGCTCAACATCGCCGTCATCGGCTGCGGCGGGCGCGGTGGCTCCAATTACAACGAGATGCTGGGCGAGAACATCGTCGCGCTCTGCGATGTGAACGAGCAGAATCTCCTCGCGGCGGCGAAGAAGGCGCCGGGCGCGAAACATTTTCGCGACTTCCGCAAGATGTACGATGCGTTGAAGGACTCCGAATTCGACGCGGTCGTCGTCTCGACCACCGAACACACGCACGCCTTTGCCACCCTGCCGGCGCTGAAGCGCAAGAAGCACGTTTTTTGCGAGAAACCGATCACCCGCGATGTGCACGAGGCGCGCATCGTCACCGAGGCCGCCCGCGCCGCCGGAGTCGCGACGCAGATGGGCACGCAGATTCACGCCGGGACGAATTATCGCCGCGTCGTCGAACTCATCCAAAGCGGCGCCATCGGCCCGGTGCGCGAAGCGCACGTGTGGGTCAACCGCACCTGGGGCTGGCAGTCGCCCGAAGACGCGAAGATTTACGACCGCGTGAGCACGCAGGAACGGCCGAAGGAGGCGGACCCGGTCCCGCCCTGGCTCGACTGGGAGCTGTGGATCGGACCCGCGCCGTGGCGCCCCTTCAACCACATCTACATCCCCGGCAACAAGTGGTATCGTTGGTGGGACTTTGGCAATGGCACGATGAGCGACCTCGGTTCGCATTATAACGACCTGCCGTTCTGGGCCCTCGAGCTCGATGCGCCGCTCACGATCGAGGCCAACGGCCCCCCGCCCCATCCGGAAATCGCGCCGGCCACGATGAGTGCGACGTATCATTACGGCGCGCGCGGCAGCCGTCCGCCGGTGAAACTGGTTTGGTATCAAGGCCAGATGAAGCCGCCGGCCTGGACGGAAAAGCGGATCCCGCAGTGGCCCGACGGCCTGCTGTTCATCGGCGACAAGGGCATGCTTCTATCCAGCTACACCAAGCATGTGCTCCTGCCGGAGAAGCAGTATGAGGGTTTTACGCCGCCGCCGAAAACGATTCCGGATTCCCTCGGCCACCACAAGGAGTGGCTCCACGCGTGCAAGACCGGCGCGCCGACCACGTGTCATTTCGGCTACAGCGGGCCGCTCACCGAGGCCAACCACCTGGGCAACGTCGCCTATCGTTCGGGCAGGAAACTCGAGTGGAAGGCGAAGACGATGCGCATCCCGAACGCGCCCGATGCCGAACGCTTCCTCCGCCGTGAATACCGTGCGGGCTGGAAGCTCGGCTGAGCCGCCGGCAGCCTGTCGGGCTTTGAGTTTGGTCGGTCGTTGCCGGTCGGCAAACCGCTGGGATTCGGATATTCCGGCTTCGACAGTCTGCCAAAGCAGCGCTGCGCGCTGCGAAATTCCCCGAAAGTCGGATTCTTCCGGCACGAAGTGCCGGTTTAGCAGCCTGGCGGGAAGAGGTACCCGTCACCACGCCGACATTTGGCTTTGAGTACGCCACGTTCATTGGAGGTCCGACAGGTTGCCAGTCGGGGGGTCAGGTTCGGGCGGCGGACGGAAACGAAACTCATGCTTGATTGCGGAGACAGAAACCGGGACTCTCCGGCACTCCGCCCCGCCCCATGCCACACCTGAAACGCCGCGAGTTCCTTCGTCAGGCCGCCTGGACGACCGGCACCTGGTGCCGCGACACCGAACACCATATCGCCTGCTTTTCCCTGCCGAAAGGCGCCTCGAAATTTCACCTCGCATGAACGTCGAAACCCTCGCTCCCCCCTCGCCCGCGATCCCTGCGCCGGGCGCCGCCTCTTCTGCCGCCGCCATTTCCTCCGCTTCTCCACCCGCGTCGGCCCGGCTGGCGTCGCTCGACGCCTACCGCGGCGCCATCATGCTCTACCTGGCCTCGCACGGCCTCGGCATCGCGCGCGTGGCCCAGAGCATGCCGGACACCGTCTGGCCGTCGTTGGTGTGGTGGTTCGATCACGTCGCGTGGACGGGGTGTTCGACGTGGGACCTCATCCAGCCGGCCTTCATGTTCATGGTCGGCGTCGCCGTGCCGTATTCCTACGCGCGCCGCACCGAGCAGGGCCATTCGTTCCGCAAACAGTATGGCCACGCGCTCGTGCGGGCGGCCGTGCTCATCCTCCTCGCGGTCTTCCTCGCGTCGGGATCGGCGGCCGGCCGGACGACGCGCTGGGAATTCACCAACGTCCTCGGCCAGATCGGCCTCGGCTATACGTTCCTGCTCTTCCTGATCAACCGCCGGTTCGCCGTGCAGGCGGGAGTGGCCGCGGCGATTCTCGCCGGCTACTGGGCGCTCTTCGCGCTCTACCCGCTGCCCGCCGCGGGTTTCAACTTCGCGGCCGTGGGAGTCACTCCGGCCGATATTTCCGGCGGCGCGGTGTTCGAGGGTTTCTTCGGCCACTGGAGCAAGAACAGCAACGTCGCCGCCGCATTCGACGTCTGGTTCTTGAATCTTTTCCCACGCGCCACCCCGTTTGCGTTCAACCCGGGCGGTTATGCGACCCTGAACTTCGTGCCGTCGCTGGCCACGATGATCTTCGGGCTGATGTGCGGCGAACTGCTGCGCAGCCCGCGGACTTCGCGGGAAAAACTCCGCGCGCTGCTCGTCGCCGGGCTTGCGCTCCTCGTCGTCGGCGCGCTGGCCGGTTACACGGTGTGCCCGATCGTGAAGCGGATCTGGACGCCGTCGTGGGCGCTCTTCAGCGGCGGCCTGGTGGTGTGGTTCCTCGCGGCGTTTTACTGGGTAATCGACATCGCCGGCTTCCGGCGCTGGTCGCAGTTCCTGATCGTCGTCGGCATGAACTCCATCGCGATCTACCTCATGTCGCAGCTCATGCGGCCCTGGGTGGGCGACCTCCTCCGCACCCATCTCGGCGCCGGTCTGTTCACCAGCGCCTATGGCCCGATGACGCGCGATTGCCTGACGCTGCTCGTGTTCTGGACCATCTGCTGGTGGATGTACCGGCGGAAGATTTTCCTGCGCATCTGACGCGCGCGTGGGCGCAAGTTCCACCGGCAACTGCTCCGCGGGCCTTTCGCGCACCGCAGCGCGGCCTTTGCGGGTTCGCGGACGCCTCGATAGCCTCAGCCCAGATTCGGCAGTTCGTCACAGAGTACACCGAGGCAAAGCATGAGTTCACAGAGAGTTGAAATGGCGGAACAGGGCTTCACGATTTCACCCATCGGGTGAGTTCATCCCGATAAGCCTGCGTATGCCGAACCATTTCTCTGTGTTCTCCTTCCGCCGCTCTGTGCCCTCTGTGACCTGCCTCAACTGCCGATTCTAGGCGCAGACATCCTGATCCGCTGGAAATACGATGATCCGAAATGTAGCGGCGGTCTATGACCGCCGTTGCTAGGCGCGAACGTTGTCGGCGGTCACAGACCGCCGCTACAGGTGGAACCGGGCTCATCTCATTTCCCCATCCCGGCTTTCTTCCCGTGCGGATCAGGATGTCTGCGCCTGCGCGCGATGAAGTGACGCCCGCCGCCGCTGAGGACATTCGTGCCGAGGACACACCTCATGCACCCACCGCTCAAAGCGTTTCAGCGGGTGGCCGTCTTCCTCCTCGCCGGCGCCTTGAGTTGCGCGATGAGGTAATCGGGCACCGCCGGATGCTTCACGTCCGGGGCGCCGGGATACACAAGTTCGCACGCGACGCCCGCACGGCCGAGTTTCTCCTGCAGCTTGACCCCGAAGTTGGCCGTGTGCGTCGGGTCTTTCTGATCCTGGCCGAGCGCCGGCGGCGCGGCGTAGATCATATAAATGGGCGGATCGTCGGCGCTGACGTGCTCGAACGGCGAGTATTCCTTGATCCACGGCAGGACTTGATCGCGCGCGGCAAGAAACTCCGCGAATTGTGTGTCGCGTGTCTTGGTATTGTTCGGGTCGGGCATAAAGCCGAAGGCGTGGCCACCGTAGCGGCTGTTGGGCGTCCACTCCTTCATCTGCTGCGGGTCGAGCGTGGTCTGCGCGCCCGTCACCGCGGCGCACCAGAGCCGGGTGGACTCGCGCGCGATCGGATCGCTGCTCCTCGGGTCGGCGCGATCGTCATGAAACGCCAGCCAGAGGCTCGAACACGCGCCCGCCGAACCACCCGAGGCGCCGATGCGCGCCCGGTCGAGGTTCCACTCGGCCGCCTTGCTGCGGACGAACTGCAACGCGCGCGCCGCGTCGTGGAGCGGCCATTGCACCGGCGGCTTCACCCCGGCGAGAATGGCTTGCGTGACGTAGCGGTAGTTGATCGAAACGACGGAAATTCCCGCCGCGAGGTAGTCTTCGAGATTGGCCACGCGCGCCTTGTCGCCTGTCACCCAACCGCCGCCGTGGATAAAGAACAGCACCGGCGTCGGTCGCACCGACGCGGCCTTCCAGAAATTCAGCACCTGCCGTTCGTGCGCGCCATAAGGGACCTCCGCCAGCGTCGGCTTCGGCTGAGCGCGTTCCTTGGGTTCGGCCTTGGCCGAAGCCTCGGTCTTGGGCGTAGACGTTGCCTTGGCCGGCGTTTCGGCCGCGAAGGCCTGGCTGCCGAGAAGGAAAAGCGAGGTGAAGATTAGAGCGCGGGGTTTCATGGCTGGGCGGGAGCGTGCCAGCGGAATGCCGAGAATTCAAGCCGGCCGCTGTTCCCACCGGGTGCGAGGCACATTTTTTCTGGCCCCGGGCCCGGCGCTCCTTCATTTATTTATCCTGCTCACAACCCGCACGCGCCGCGTCACCCTGTTCCCGACGGCGTCCTCACCGCATAACCCAGAAACCACCATGAGCAAAAACCAAGCGACCTCTCGAATCCCCACTCGCCGGAGGAATCGTCTCCGCGCGACGGCCCTCGCCGTCATTCTGTCACTCGGTGGCGCCGCGCCCTGCGCCTCGGCGGCCGACACATCCGGAGCCGGCACGATCTCCGGCGCCGTCAGCAACATCACCACCGGCAACTTGCTCGAAGGCGCCAAGGTTGAGCTGCCCGCGCTCGGCCGCTCGACGTTCGTCGATCGCACGGGCCGCTATGTCCTCGATGGGGTGCCCGCCGGCACCCACGAGATCGTCGCCTCCTACAGCGGCCTCGACACCCTCAAGCTCACGGTGACTGTCGCCGCCGGCCAGCGCGCCGTGCGCGATTTCGATCTGACGAGCGGCGTCTACATGCTCGATCCGTTCAAGGTCGCCGGCGAGAAGGAAGGCTTGGCGGCCGCGATCACCCAGCAACGCAACGCCGACAATTTGAAGAATGTCGTCTCGATGGACGCCTACGGCAACCTGCCCAACCTTAACGCCACCGAATTGGCCATCCGGCTGCCCGGCGTCACGTTTGCCGATCCGGGTGACGAGGTCGTCGAGCAAATCAGCGTGCGCGGCATGGGCGCGGGGATGAGCGTCATCACCATCGACGGCGGCCTCATGTCGAGCTTCAGCGCGCAGAACCGGACCACGCGCATGACCGCGTTCACCGGCGCGATGTTCGAATCGCTCGAGCTGATCAAGGGCCACACCCCCGACAAGGGCGCGGACTCCCTCGGGGGCACCGTTAATTTCAAGACCCGCTCCCCGCTCAGCATGCGCGAGAAGCGCCGGCTGAGCTACACGCTCTCCGCGGGCCACGCGGCATCGTTCACCGAGCAGGTGCCGCTCCGCGAAATGCGCCGCACCCACCCGTTGATCAACGTCGCCTACCAGGAGAAATTCAAGATGTTTGGCAGCGAAGACGAGAACCTCGCGGTTTCGGTAAACCTGTTTTACAGCGAAAACGCCTTCGGCTTTTTCCGCACGCAGCGCGACTTTCAGCAAACGGCCAATGTCCCGGCCTACCTCTGGGACTACCGCACGACCGACAACTACAACAACCGCGTCCAACGGAGCATCAACACGAAGTTCGACTACCGATTCTCGCGATCGACCCTGTTCCGGATGAATTTCATCGTCAACAACGCGCCGGAGCCGATGCGCCGGCAGTACCAGACGCGCGCCTTCGCCGGCTCCCAGACGACGGTGCCCTCCGCCACCTCGGGCGTTGTGCCCGGGTTCACCGACCGCATCACCGTCGTGCGCGCGAATGCGCCCGCAGCCACGGCCAATCCCGGAACGACCCCGACCGCGGCGATCGATGTGACCTCCACGTTGATCAATCGCGATCAGCGACTGCGGCACTTCGACATCAGCGGCGAACATATCTTCCGCAGATTCGAGTTTGATTGGGCGTCGCAGTGGAGCCGGACGCGCTACCGCACGCTTGGCGCCGAGGGTTCGCTCGTGAACCGGATCGGCGGCGTGCCGTTCATCGGCCCCAATGGCCTGACCGGCAGCGGCACGAACACCATCGTCGGGCCGGGCGGCGAACGCGGCGTGGGCTGGATTCTCGATCGCACGCAATCCGATCTCTACCCGCGGTTCAGCCAGAACGGCGGCTTGGACTTCACCAATCCCAACAACTACCGCCCGACGCAAAACGGTCTGGCGTCCAACTCGGGCGACTTGAACCAACACCTGGTCCGCGACCTTCGCGGCAACATCAAATACAAGCTGCCGATCGAGCAGTTCACCGCCTTCCTCAAGACCGGAGGCCAGGCGCGCGAGCAGACCGTCAGCAACTGGAACATCGGCCGTCACCGGTGGAGCTACATCGGCCGGGACGCGCTGCCCACGGATCCCTCGATTCTGCTCTGGGACAAGGTAAAGACCGGCCGGAACATCCCGACGTGGGAAGGAGCCCAGTTCATCCAGAACGGACGGCCGACGAACCCCGCGCTCTGGCAGGAGGACCGCTACTTCCACGAGCAGAACAAATACACCGGCTTCAGCCGCGTGCAGGAAACCGTGACGGCCGGCTACGTCATGACGCAGGGAAGAGTCGGCCACAACGGCTTCCTCGCCGGCGTCCGTGGCGAAAAGACCGACACGGTCGCGTCGTCCTTCGTGCGCAATCGCGTCAACAGCACGGCCGCCCAGCAAACCGCCGATCCGGAGGGCACCGCGCGCCGCGACTACGCCAACAACTATCGCACGCGGGACGGCAGCTACACGAAATTTTTCCCGAGCATCCACCTCAACCGGAACTTCACCGCCAACCTCAAGGGCCGCATTAGCTGGTCCACGAGCTTCGGCCGTCCCTCGATGACCAATGCGCTCCCGACCGAGACCATCAACGAGACGGCGCAGACGCTCACCATCGGCAACCCGGCGCTGCTGCCGCAAAGCGCCAAGAACTGGGACGTGACGGCCGAGTATTACTTCGAGCCGTCCGGCAGCCTCACCTTCGGCTGGTTCCACAAGACCATCCGCGACTACATCGTAAGCGGCCGCGAAGTCGGCACGATCGGCACGGGCCCGGACAACGGCTACAATGGCGAATACCCCGGCTTTACGGAACTGACGAACCGCAATGCCGGCACGGCGATCGCGCAGGGCTGGGAGTTCGCCTACGTGCAGCAGTTCCGTTTCCTGCCCGGCATGTTGAAAGGACTCAGCCTCAATACGAACCTGACGATGATCAACACCCACGGTAATTTCGGTGGAAGTGCCTATCGCGGGAACGGCCAGGTGCAGGGTTTCATCCCGCTGACCTACAACGTCAGCCTCTCCTGGAACCACCGGAGATTCGGCACGCGCATCCTCTACAACTTCACAGACGAACACATCCGCACCTACAACGAGACCCAATCGGCGCGCAACGTCTACATGATGGCGCGCGAGTTGGTGAACCTCGGCCTCACCTACCAGGTGCGCCCGAACCTCAAGCTGCAACTCGACATCGCGAACCTCTTCAACGAGCCCCAGAAATACTACCGCAGCATTCCGGATCAGTTGGAACGATTCCTCATGCAGGGAACGAAGATAACGGCCGGCGTGCAGGGGCAGTTCTGATCGAAACCTCTTCTTGTAGGGGCGTCGCTTGCCGACGCCCGCGGGCGCCGGCGACGATTCTGAATCCGCAATCAGCGCGTGGTTCATTCGTGCTCGTAATCGTGCTCTTGCTCGTGCTCGACCGGTGCGATAACGAGCACGATTTCAGGCAAGAGCATGAGGGAACCTTTGATCGCGACCACGTGCAGCGGCTGGATACTCCGGGGAAAATCCCGAGGCATTGGCAAGAACTGTGGAAGCGGCTTTACGCCGCGATTTCTTCAAATCGTCGCGGTATAAAACCGCTCATTCCAAGCGCCCGCCGAATCCCGCCAGCAGCACCGCGATGGCATCCAGCTCTTCGCGCCCGTTCCTGCCGGGTGGCACGACGTCGCGATTCAACATCAGGCTGAACGCCAGCCGCTCGCCCGCCGCAGACGTGACGTAGCCCGAGAGCGCCTTCGCGTAGCGCAGCGAGCCGGTCTTGGCCCGCACATTGCCCTCGGCCGGCGTACCCTGCATGCGCCGGCGCAGCGTGCCATCCACGCCGGCAACCGGCAGCGAGTCGACAAAAACGCCGGCGTCGCGATGCGCCGCCATGAATTTGAGCACGGCCACCGTGGCATTGGCCGTGGTCAGGTTGTTGCGCGAAAGCCCCGAGCCCTCCTCGAATCGCACGGCCGCCGCCGGCAGCCCGTTCTTGCGCAGAAAAGCCTCCAGCGCCTCCACCGCGATTTCCTCGGAGGTCCGCCACGCCGGCGCATCGGCCGCCCGCAACGATTCGCCGAGGTGCGCGAAGATCAAATCCGTTTCCAGATTCTGCGACGGCTTCATGAACGCCGCCACGAGTTCGCGCATCGGGGGCGAGGAAACCTCGCCGAGCGCGATGCAATTCGCCCCGCCGGCCGAGGGCTCGGGCCAGCGCAGGCTGCGCGCCTGACCATCCACCCGGATGCCGCGTTGCCCGAGGGCCGCTTTCAATGCCGCCGCGAACCAGCCCGCCGGCCGCGGCACCGGCGCCTCGAAGATCTCCTCCTTGCCGCCGACCGGCAGCCCGCCCCACACATGGAGGGTGTTCTCCCCGAAAATGCGTCGCACCGCGATGCGGCGCGGTCCGCCCTCGGCCGTGGTCACCGTCCGGTTGTCGAGCACGAGGCCGGTGTGCGGCTGCAACAACGCGAGTTCGCAGGGCTGGCCGGCGCGGGCGGCGGGCGTGATGCGCAACCCCGCGTAGTTGTCCTCCAGCGCCACGGCGGAAATCTCGGCGCCGTAGTCATCGTTGAGGTCGTCCGCGGTCCAGCCGGCTCCGTTCGGTGGCGACTGGAAATAGGTCGCGTCCGCCACGATGTCGCCCGTGATGCGCCGCACGCCCGCCTTCGTGAGCACCGCGACGAACGGCTCGAAAATGGCCCGAAAATCCGTGCGCCCCGGCCCCGATTTCCAACTCGGGTCCCCCCGCCCGCGCACGATCACATCGCCCTTCACCTTGCCCGCACGGTCCGGCGCCGCCGTGGCCTGAATCGGCGTGACGATGCGGTAATCGCCGCCGAACCGATCGAGCGCGAGTGCGCCGACGTACAGTTTGGCGTTTGACGCCGGGCTCATCAGGCGATCCGCGTCGTGTTCGAACAGCGTGCGGCCCGTGTCGAGCGAAACGATCTTCACGCTCCACAGCGCGCCGCTGAAGCGCGCCTGCTTGATGTGCGCCTCGATCCGCTCGCGGAGCTCGGCCGCCGGCGTCGCCGGGTTCGCCGGCTGCCCCTGCGCCACGACGGGCAGCAGGCAAAACGACAGCAGCGCGATCGCCCGGAGCGTGCGGCGCAGCGGAAAAATTCGTTTCATCCAAGACCTCGCAGTTACCACTCGCTGGCGCACGTAGCTAGAGCCTGTCCCACCCGCAGGCCGGACAATTCTTCATTGGTGAGCGTTAGAAAATCGACTCACCGTGGACGGAATTGGCGGGGCCGAAACGGCCGATCGAGGGGGAAAACGGGGGTTATAATGAT
>JACQWL010000362.1 GCA_016209255.1 Verrucomicrobiota bacterium | reverse complement strand
GGTGGCAGGTGGTTTCTGAGATTTTATTAGCGGAGTTAACCCGCCTACGGCGGCGCCGAAGGCGACCAGGGATAAGCGAAGCATGCCCGCCTACGGCGGCGCCAAAGGCGGCCAGGGATTAGCGGTTAAGAACTGTCTTGGTTCACTTGGTTGCGGCTGCATCGCGCTAGGTTCTTAGAGGTTAATCCGGTCTGGGGGTTTAGGCCCGGAAACTTAACCGCAGGGAACGCAGAGCGCGCAGAGAGAAACCATTCGATTCTCTGCGCTCTCCGCGTGCTCCGTGTTTAAATCTGTTTGGGTCGCGGCCTGGAGCTCAGAAGCCGAGGGCGCGCCCGGATTGGTAGACAATGAAGCAGACAACCCACGCGGTGCCCGTCATGTAGGCGGTTTGGAAAAGCGGCCACCGCCAGGAATTCGTTTCCCGGCGGACGACAGCGATCGTGCTGATGCACTGCATCGCGAACACATAAAATATCATCAGCGTGAGACAGACGAGCGGGGTGAAAAGCGCGCGCCCGTCGGGCCATTTCGCCGCGAGCATGGCCTGGCGGAGCGGCGTCGTGTCCTCGTTGATGGATTCGGCGTTGAAGACGACCCCCATCGTGCTGACGAAGACCTCGCGCGCGGCAAATGAGGTGATCAGCCCGATGCCGATCTGCCAGTCGAAGCCCAGCGGCTTGATGACGGGCTCGAGCGCGTGGCCGGCGCGGCCGGCAAAGCTTTGCGCGAGTTGCTGCGTGGGCGTCGCGCCGGCGCGCGCCTGCGGATACGAGGCGAGAAACCAGAGGACGATGCTGATGCCAAGAATGATGGTGCCGGCGCGCCGGAGAAAAAGCCACGCGCGTTCCAGCATGTGCAGGGCCACATCCTTGAGGCCGGGCATCCGATACGGCGGGAGCTCCATGATCATGAGCGGCGGAGAGCCCTTGAGCAGCGTGCGTTTGAAAAGCCAGGCGAACCCGAAAGCGCCGAAGGTGCCGAGGAAATACATGAACACCATGATGCCGACCTTGGTCGCCAGGGGCACGCGATCCCCCGGCATGAGCGCGGCGATCATCAGCAGGTAGACGGGCAGACGCGCCGAGCAGCTCATCAGCGGCGCGACGAGAATCGTGACGAGGCGATCCTTCGGTTCCTCAATCGTGCGCGTGGCCATGATGCCGGGAATGGCGCAGGCGTAGGAACTGAGCAGCGGGATGAAACTTTTGCCGTTGAGCCCCACGCGGCTCATCAGCCGATCCATGATGAAGGCGGCGCGCGCCATGTAGCCGGTGCTCTCCAGCAGGCCGATGAAGAAAAAGAGAATGAGGATCTGCGGCAGAAAAACGACCACCCCGCCGACGCCGGCGATCGCGCCGTTGGTGATGAGGTCGCGGAGATCGCCGGTTGGCATGGCGCCTTTCACCCCGTCGGCCAGCGCGGCCATGTGGGCGTCGATCCAGTTCATCGGGTATTCCGCGAGCGTGAAGATGCTGAGAAAGAGTACGGTCAACACCGCCCCCAGAACCAACCAGCCCCACACGGCGTGCGTGACCACGGCGTCGATCTTGTCGGACGCGGTCGGGCCGGGGACCCCGGCATGGAGGACGACGTCGGCCGCGATGCGGGCGATGGCTTCATAGCGGGAGTTGACGAGGGTGGCGGACCAGTCGGTCCCCTGCCCCTCCCAGCGTGTTTTCCAATGACGCAGGATTTCAGCAGTGCGGGCTGACAGCGGGGTCGAGCCGGCGACGCGGAGACTGTCCTGATCGGTGAGGAGCAACAGCGCCTCGGCGCGCGCGATCAGCGGGGCCTTGCCGTCGTCTTGCGTGAGTGAGGCCTGAAGCTCGGCGACCGCTGAAGAGATCGGCGCCGGAACGTCCCAGGCATGGCGCGAGAGCGGGAGATCGTGGCGGCTCATCGCGACGCGCAGTTCGACGAGGCCCCGGCCATTGACCGCCTCGCAGGGGATCACCGGTACTCCGAGTTCGTGTTCGAGGCGCGCGACCCGGATGTCGAGACCGGCCGGCGCGGTGAGGTCCATCATGTTGAGCGCCACGATGACGGGACGGCCGAGGTCGAGGATCTGGTGGACGAGGTAGAGATTTCGCTCGAGGTTCGTCGCGTCGACGACGCAGAGAATGCGATCCGGTTGCCGGGTGTCGGCGCGCCGGCCGAGCAGGACGTCGCGGGTGACGGCCTCGTCGGGCGAGCGCGCGGCGAGCGAGTAGGCGCCGGGGAGATCGATGACGGTGATGGGCTGTCCGTGTTGCGAGAAGGTGGTGCCGACTCTTTTTTCGACGGTGACGCCGGGGTAGTTGCCAACCTTTTGTTTCAGGCCGGTGAGGGCGTTGAAGAGGGTGCTCTTGCCGCAATTCGGATTGCCGACCACGGCATAGGTCGGAAGGCGCGACGGTGAAAGCGCCGGCGCAGCAGTGATGTGCACGGGAAGAGACATGACGGGCGCGCGGCGTTACGCGACGGGCTCGACGAGGACGTGTTCCGCCTCGCTCCGGCGCAGCGAGAGGTTGTAGCCGCGAAGCTTGATTTCCAGCGGATCGCCCATGGGCGCGGTGCGAAGGAGGACGACGCGCGTCCCGGCGATGAGCCCCATCTCCCGCAGCCGCACGAAGGCCGGTCCGCGTTGCGGAAATTCACGGACGACGGCCGAGGCGCCGATCGCGAGGTCGGAAAGTTTGATCGAGGCGGACATCGCGGCGATCAGCGCCGGGCGAGCTGCTCGACGAGGATGTTCCGGGCCGCATCGTGACTGAGCGCGATGCGCGTGCCGGCGACCTGGCAGAGGATGGTGACGGTGCCGGACAACTTCGTGACGAACGCGGACTCGCCGAATCCCATCTCGCGCACCCGCTGGCAAAAGGCGTTGTCCCCGGCGAGGGTGTGCACGCGGCCGACCGCGCCGGCGGGAAGCTGGCAGAGCGGGAGAAGCGGATTGAACGGCGGGTGGCTCATGCTTAAGGGGACAGACGAGGCGTATTGAGACTAGGTTTCATTCTCTCGGCAAGAAAAAGGGTGAAGGTGTCGCTTGATTGTCGCAGAAACTACCGGAAGCGCGGTGGCACGTCGCCGCGCTTATTGCGAAAATCTGCGCAAGGTTGGCGATCGGCGGTTCCGGGCGAAGCGGCCCGACCGCAGAAGTCCCGGTCAGCGTCGCAACACGCGCGCGGCAACTGCCTAATCGACAAGAAGAAGCCCGACGGCGACATCAGGCTGCCGAAGGTGACGCCAACGAGCGGTTTAACGCCGCCGGCGTTTGACTGCGAGTTGGACGCCGGAATAGCGGACGAGACTCTGCAAGTGTTCGTATTGCTGGGGGTCGATGTTTTTCGCCACCCGAAGTTCTTGCTCCGCCCGCATCATCGCAGCTTCGACGGCGTTCTCATCGATTTTTTCCTCCGTAATCGCATGTTCCGCGAGGATGCTCACCCGGTCGCCTTCGACCTCGGCGAAGCCGCCGCTCACGGCGAGCCATTGAGTCTGGTTGCCCTTGGTCACGCGCAGCTCGCCGTGCGCGACTTGGGTAAGAAGCGGGATGTGTCCCGGCAGGATCCCGACCTCGCCCTCCACCGTCGGAATGACAACGGTATCGATCGTGTCGGAATAGACCCGGGCCTCGGGAGTGACGATTTCGAGAGTCAGAGGCATGGTGGGTAAAAGGCTGAAGAGCTGAAAAGCTGAAGGACTGAGCGCGGACGGTGACGGTGGAAGGAGTAAGGGAATTACAGACGAACGATGGCGTGCTTAGAACGCGGTCCGGAACGTAGATTCAGTTCTTCAGCCTTTCAGTTATTTTAGCTTTTCTTGGCCGCCGCCAAGACCTCGTCGATGCCGCCACGCATGTAGAAGTCGCCCTCGGCGACGTCGTCGAGCTGGCCGTCGAGGATCATCTTGAAGCCGCGGACGGTCTCCTTGACGGGGACATATTTGCCGGGCGTACCGGTGAACACTTCCGCGACCGCGAACGGCTGGGAGAGGAAACGCTGAATCTTGCGCGCGCGGTAGACGGTCTGCTTGTCCTCGGGCGAGAGTTCGTCGAGGCCGAGAATCGCAATGATGTCCTGGAGATCCTTGTAGCGTTGGAGCACACGCTGCACTTCGCGGGCAACATGATAGTGCTCCTCGCCCACGATTTCGGGTTGGAGCGCATTCGAGTTGGACGAGAGGGGATCGACGGCGGGATAGATGCCGAGTTCGGCGATGGAGCGTTCGAGCACGATGGTGGAGTCAAGGTGCGCAAAGGTGTTGGCGGGCGCCGGGTCGGTGAGATCGTCCGCCGGGACGTAGACGGCCTGCACCGAGGTGATGGAGCCCTTTTTCGTCGAGGTGATGCGTTCCTGGAGGAGGCCCATTTCGTTGGCGAGCGTCGGCTGGTAACCGACCGCGGACGGCGAGCGACCAAGAAGGGCGGATACTTCGGAACCGGCCTGCGAGAAGCGGAAGATATTGTCGATGAAAAGGAGCACATCCTGGTTCTTTTCGTCGCGGAAGTATTCGGTCATCGCGAGCGCCGAAAGCGCGACGCGCATACGGGCGCCCGGCGGCTCGTTCATCTGGCCGTACACGAGCGCGACCTTCGACTTGCTGAGGTCCTTTTGGTCAATGACACCGGCGTCGGACATTTCGTGGTAAAGGTCGTTGCCCTCGCGCGAACGCTCACCGACGCCGCCGAACACGGAGAAGCCGCCGTGGGCCTTGGCGATGTTGTTGATGAGTTCGAGAATGACGACCGTCTTGCCGACGCCCGCCCCGCCAAACGCGCCGGCCTTGCCACCCTTGATGAACGGACAGATGAGGTCGATGACCTTGATGCCGGTCTCGAGGATTTCCGACTTCGTGTTCTGCTCGGAGAGCGTGGGCGTGGGACGGTGAATCGGATACCGCTTTTCGAACGTGACCGGACCCTTGCCGTCCACCGTGTTGCCGGTGACGTCGAAGATGCGGCCGAGGACGCCCAATCCCACCGGCACGGTGATCGGACCGCCGGTATCGACGACCGGCATGCCGCGCACCAGACCCTCGGAGGAGGACATCGCGATGGTGCGGGCCACGTCCCCGCCCAGATGCTGCTGGATCTCGAGCGTGAGCACTTCCTTCCGGCCGGAAGTCGTGAACTCGATCGTGAGCGCCTGATAGATGGGCGGAATGGCGTTCTCCGCAAACTGTACATCGACCACAGGGCCGATCACTTGGACGATTTTACCGGTGTTCATTGAGAAAGGACTGAAGGAGTGAAGGGCTGAAGGGCTGAAGCAGTGAAATGCTGAAGGGCTGGAGGACTGAAGGGCTGAAATTGGGCGGGAGCGATTACCGTTTGCAGAGAAGGCTGACGAAGATGGCTATGAGCTCACTCGTCTCCTGCTTGAGCGAGGCGATGATCGCGGGTTTGAAATAGCCCTCGAGTTAGTCATTCAGTTTTTCAGCCTTTTCTTGGCCTAGGCCGCGAACTGGGCGGCGGCGATCTCGAGGATCTCCTGCGTGATGGCCGCCTGGCGGGCCTTGTTGTACTCGAGCGTGAGGTCGCCCAGAAGTTTGGTCGCGTTGTCCTTGGCGGTTTTCATCGCGACCATGCGGGCGCTGTGCTCGGAGGCCTTGGCCGAAAGCACGAGTTGATACAGGTGGCGGTTGACGTAGAACGGCAGCAAGGCCTCGAGCACCTGCGCGGCGCTGGGCTCGAAGAGGATTTCGCGCGTATCCGCCGCCACCCGGGCATCGCCGCCCGCGGTGGCCGACGTTTGGCTGACAAAGTCCTTCAGGCTGCCCAGCGGAAGCACCGGCCGGAGCGTCGGTTCCTGCACCAGCGTGTTCGTGAACCGCGGGTAGATGACCTCGATCGTGTCGATGACACCCTCGAGATACTGCTTCACCATGAACTCCGCCGCCACTTTCACTTCGGAGAAGGCAGCGCGGTCGGTCACTTGAAAGTCGGCGACCATGTCACGCTTCGTGCGGGCGATAAACTGCGAACCCTTGCGCCCAATGACATAGTACTTCGCGGGCGTCTTGATGTCCATGACGAGCTTGAAGAGGTTCGCGTTCAGCGGACCGGCAAGGCCCTTGTCGGTCGTGACCAGCAGGATGCCGCGCGTTTTCACCGGGCGCTCCACGAGAAAGGGGTGCTGGGATTCCTCGACGCGATCGGCGAGTGCGGCGAGCATGCGGGCCATGAGCTGGGAGTAAGGCCGGCCGGCGAGCGCGAGCTGCTGGGCCTTCTTCATTTTCGAAGCGGCCACCAACTCCATCGCCTTCGTGATCTGGCGGGTGTTCTTGACCGACTTGATGCGTCGGCGGATTTCGCGGGTGCTAGCCATGGCGGGGAAAGGCTGAAGGCTGAAGGCTGAAGGCTGAACAAAGCCGTAACGATGCGGTCGAGATGTAGGGGCGTCGCTTGCCGACGCCCAACAGACGAAGTGGAAAAGGACGTCGGCAAGCGAAGCCCCTACACTCACCAATTAGTTTGCTGAGCTCAATGGGTAAATGGGGTTCTATTGAATAGATACGACTGAGATCGCTCTCGTCCTTTCCGGACAAGGGTGACGAAAATGGCGATGAGTTGATCGGCTTCGTCTTTAAGTGCGGCAAGACGTTCGGGCGAGATGAAACCCTCGAGTTCAAGAAGCTCCATCCAATATAGGAACTCGGCTGCTTCTCGAAGGGAGTCGCCGAGTTTCGACCGATATTCGGAATCAGCGCGGGCGCGTTGTGCCTCGCGATAATTGGCGCCGACGGAACCACCCGCCCGCGGAAGCTGTTTGCCCCAGACTTGCGCGACGCGATCCCATGGTGGGAGCGCGCGAAAAACTTTTGCAACGCGGCGCGCGAACTCGCGGGTGCGTTCCCGAAGATCCCCGTGTTCGTGAAACATATTGTAGTCACCGGATTCAGCCCTTCAGTCCTTCAGCTTTCAGCCTTTACCCCGCAAAGCCGGCTTTCCATTCATCGCAGGCCGCGAGGAGTTTCGCCTCGAGCTCCTTGTCGAGCGCGGCTTTGGTGCGGACTTCCGTGAGCAGCGCATCCTTGCGCGTGGTGAAGAACTCCTTCATCGACGCGGCGGCGGCGACCACCTTCTTCACGTCGACCGGATCGAAGAACCCCTTCTGCATCGCGAAAAGAATCGCGACCTGCAGCTCGATCGGAATCGGGTTGAACTGCGGTTGCTTGAAAAGTTCGACGATGCGGGAGCCACGGTCGAGCTGGGCTTTCGTCTTCGCGTCAAGGTCGGAGCCGAATTGCGCGAAGGCGGCGAGTTCGCGGAACTGCGCGAGTTCGCCTTTGAGTTTGCCGCCGACCTGTTTTGTCGCCTTGATTTGGGCCGCGGAACCGACGCGCGAGACGGAGAGACCGACGGAAACCGCGGGGCGGATGCCCTGGTTGAAAAGATCGGTTTCGAGAAAGATCTGGCCGTCGGTGATCGAGATGACGTTCGTCGGGATGTACGCGGAAACGTCGCCGGCTTGGGTCTCGATAATGGGCAGGCCGGTGAGCGAGCCCTTGCCGTCGAGGCGGGCGCTGCGTTCGAGGAGGCGGCTGTGGAGGTAAAACACGTCTCCCGGGTACGCCTCGCGGCCAGACGGGCGCTTGAGAATCAGGGAGATCTGGCGGTAAGCGACCGCGTGTTTGGAGAGATCGTCGTAGACGATCAGCGCATCGATGCCGTTTTCCATGAACCATTCGCCCATGGCGGCCCCGGAGAACGGGGCGAGATATTGGTTGGCGGGGTTGTCGGCGGCGGTGGCGGCGACGATGATCGTGTATTCGAGGGCGCCGGCGGCCTCGAGGGCCGAGATGGTGCGGACGACGTTGGAGTTCTTCTGCCCGATCGCGACGTAGATGGAGTATACCGGGCGGAATTTCGGGTCGCCGCTGGCGAGCCCGACCTTGTTGATTTTCCCCTGATTGATGATCGTGTCGATGCAGATGGTCGTCTTGCCGGTGCCGCGGTCACCGATGATGAGCTCGCGCTGGCCGCGGCCGATCGGGATCATCGAATCGATCGCCATGATGCCGGTGAGGAGCGGCTGGGAGACAGACTTGCGGACGATGATGCCGGGCGCGATTTTTTCGACGGGATAGGTTTCCGTGGCGGCGATGGGACCCTTGCCGTCGATCGGATTGCCGAGGGCGTCAACCGCCCGGCCGAGAAGCGCCTTGCCGACCGGCACGGAGAGGAGGCGCCCGGTGGTCTGGACTTCATCACCCTCCTTGAGGTTCGCGATGTTCCCGAGGACGACGCAGCCCACTTCGTCCGCCTCCAGGTTCAGCGCGATCCCGATGGCTCCGCCGGGAAACTGCACCATCTCATTGTACATCACCTCGGAAAGGCCGTCGATCTTGGCGACGCCGTCGGCGATGGTGCGGATGTTGCCGGTGTTCTTCTTTACCGCCCTGCTGGAGAGCCGGGCGATTTGCTGTTCGATTTGATCAAGGACGTTGCTCATCAGAAAGGGTGGATTGAAAAACGGGCGGATGGAAAGAAATCAGACGGACTCGGCGAGGGCGGAAAGCTGGCTGGCGACGGAGGACTCGTAGGTGTCGTCGCCGACGCGGACGCGAAGACCGGCGAGAAGGGAGCCGTTTTTCCGGGCGACGGCAGTGACGGGGCGGGCGTATTTTTTCGTCATGGCCGCGGCGATGGCGCCGAGGGCGGCGTCGGGGACCGCGCCGGCGTGCTCGACCACCGCCTGGCCGCGGGCGAATTCGGCGGCGACGAGGCGCTGGTAGGCCTTCAGCACGGCGATGGAATTCGCCGGCCGGTGTTTCTCTATATACTCCAGCACGCCGGCGACGCGCTCGGCGGAGAGCGTGCCTTCGACGACGCTCAGTTTGAAAAACTGCCGGGCGAGCTGCTGAACCTGTTTTTTGCCGTAGGCCATCGGAGAAAAGAACTGAAGGACTGAAAGGCTGAAGCGCTGAAAATGGACGGGGGGCGGGGCGATGTCCGAGACGGGTGCAGTCGTTAAGCCGTTCGGTCTTTCCGGCTCAGACGCTGGTGAGTTCGCGCGACGCAGCGTCGTTATACGCGGCGCGGTCGGCGTCGGTGAGTTTCTTCGCGAGGACGCGCTCGGTCGTGGCCACGACGAGGCGGGCGATCTCGGTGCGGGCGTCGGCAAGCATCTTCTTCTGTTCGAGCTCGATGGCCTGCTGCGCCTTGGTCAGAAGGTCGCTGGCCTTCGCCGCCGCTTCCTGCGTTTGCTTGTCGACGTACTCTTTCGCGGACTTCCGCGCGTCTTCGACAATGCGCGTCGCCTCGACTTGGGATTTCCGGACCATAGCGGCGCTCTCCTGCTGGGAGGCGGCGAGCTTGACCTGCATTTCCTCGGCATATTTCAGGCCGGCGCCGATTTTCGTGGCGCGCTCTTCCATCGCCGTGATGGTCGGCTTGATGCCAAACTTGTACAGGACGCCGAGTACGATCAGGAAGCTGATCGCCTGGATAATGATGTATTTCGGTTCGAGGCCGAACTTTTCCGCGATGCCCTGCTCGGCGGCATGGGCTTGTACGGCGGCGGCAAGGAGAAGAGGCAGCGTCATGACAGAAAAGGGAATGGCAGCGCGGGGGGCCGTGCTGCCGTTGCAAAAAACAGTTACTTGGCGAGGAACAGTGAGAGGATGCCGAGACCTTCGGCGAGCGCCATACCGATGATGGCCTGGACGAGGATTTTGCCGGAGGCGGCGGGATTGCGGCCGACCGCTTCCGCGGCCTTGAGGCCGATGAGGCCCACGCCGAGTGCGGCGCCGAGCAAACCGAACGCGCTGGCTATATTGCCCTGCAGTTCTGCGATGGTCGTGATCATATTGTTATAGTTTCTTTACTTATGTTGTTGGGTTGCCGCCGTGCGCGCTCGGGGCACGCTCCCGGCGAAAAAGAATTAGTGGGGCGCCTCGCCGGAGCGGCCGGGCTCGTCGTGCGCATGGTCGTCGCCGTGGTTGCACAGGAGGCCTATATAGACAGAGGTGAGCAGGGTGAAGACAAGGGCCTGAATCAGGCCGACGA
This sequence comes from Verrucomicrobiota bacterium, assembly GCA_016209255.1. Lineage (GTDB taxonomy): Bacteria > Verrucomicrobiota > Verrucomicrobiia > Opitutales > Opitutaceae > ER46. Next base: position 3,301 of record JACQWL010000362.1, on the reverse strand, counting down.
GCAGCTCCATGAAGTAGAACACGAAAAAATAGCCCGTGCCGTGGAGCAGATTCTCGCCGCCGAAAATGTTGCCGAAGAGACGAACGGAGAGCGTAAACGGGCGAATCGCGATCGAGAAGACCTCGATGACTCCAACCAGCAGAAACACGAGGGCGAGGATGGGGTAAAGCCAGCCCGGCGTTTCTTTCCTGTCGGCTTTGTTGCCGAAGAGGTCCCAGAGAATGACCTTGGCGCCGGCAAACTTGAACACGATGATGGCCCAGGCGCCGAAGGAGATCAGGGCGAGGGCGATCGTGCCATTGAAGTCCGAATTGTGCGGCCGGATCAGCGGACGGGTGATATGGAAATGGCCGTCGATGTCGTGCCCCCACCCCATCGTGCCCACGCCGGGGATGAGCCCCATCCAGTTGTGGACGAGAATGAAAACGAAAAAGGTGACGAGAATCGGAAAAGACGCCGGGAACGCCTTTTTGCCCACAATCGGTTCGAAGAGATCGCGCAACCCCTCGATCAGCGACTCCATCACCGCCTGGCCTCGCGAGGGCAGAACCGTGGGTTTGCCGACCAGCCAGAGGACGAGGGCAACGAGTACCACGGACGTTGCCCAGCCGGTGAGCAGGCTGTTGGTGATCGACCAGCCGTGTCCGAAGTCGATGAGCCTTGCCGCGCTTGGATCAACGCCTTCCGCCCCAAGCAGGGAGGTGCCGAGGAAGAAAGCGACGATTGAAATGACGAAATATTTGGCCCGGGACATGCGTGCGAAAGACAGGTGGGACGATAGGAAAGAAAAGAGAAAGGCGGTGCCCCTACCCTCCGTCAACCCCTGAAATCGTTCACGCAAAGGGATCAAGGCCAAATGAGAAGAGGCCTTGTTTCTTCGCGGCAAACTTATGGGAGGCGCCGTGGGCGCGCGATCAGCGAGCGATAGTTCGGTGCCCGGCTCTGGAACACGGTTTCAAACTCGAACGGCCATGGCTCGTCGCTGAGTTCCCAGTGTGGGTGAGGCGAAAGAACGCGGTGGGTATCCTCAAAATAAGGACCGAAATCCGTGCGGAAATACAGCCGGGCGCCCTCCCCTACCCGGCTGGCAAGACACGAAAGAAAGCCGGGCTGCATGATCCTATGCTTGTGGTGTCGCAGCTTTGGCCAGGGGTCCGGGAAAAGGATGAATATCCGCGAGAGAGTCGTCCCCGTCGGGAGGGTTTCGAGAAACAGCCTGGCATCGGCCTGGATAAAGTGCAGGTTATTGAGCTGGGCGCGGTTACGCTTGAGGTTGGCGCGTTCGATCCGCTCGCCCACGATGTCGACGCCGACACAGAGCTCTTCCGGGTGAGACTGCGCATACGCGGTAAGAAAGTGACCGTGACCGCAGCCGAGTTCCCACACCATTGGCGGCGAGTTTTCAGGGGAAATCGCCGCAAGCTGCGCCTGGAGGACGCGGCGGCGTTGCTCGATTAGCTGCCGATATTGTGCGGTGCGCGTTGGATTCTCCACGGTTAGCAGCCTGTCGGCCCTGCGGATGAAGCCGAGAGGTTTTCGTTAGAATTTTTCCCGCGTTCGAGGGCGCCGACCCAGACAGGCTGCTAAGGTGGCCAGTTCAGGGCGCACGCGCGGCGCTGCCGGATTCGATCCATACCATCAGGACGCCGATATCAGAGGGATTGACGCCGCTGATCCGGCTGGCTTGGCCAAGAGTCATCGGCTTGAACTCCGCGAGCTTGAGCGCGCTTTCGCGCCGGAGACCGCGCAGGGAGAGATAGTCCAGTTTTTCAGGGATCCGTATTTTCTCGATGTGCGACAACTTCTCAACCTGCCGCTCTTCTCTCGATAGATACCCTTGATAAACAACGCGATAAATTACTTCGTGACGAATCGCCGCGGACTCCTTAAGCAGCTCCTCTGGAAGGCGTGCCCCTACCCGATCGCGCCGAATCGACTCGGCCCACGTGTTGCCGTCGCTGCGGTGATGTTCGAGAAAATTGGTCCAGTAGGAAATGCGACCTTGTTTTCCGTCGATCCTTTTCAGTCGATCCTGGGTTAGGAGACTGTAGGTTCCGGCGTGCTCGCGGAGCCGCAATTCGGCACTACCGTGATTGAAAAGCAGCCGGTGTTCGGCGCGGCTCGTAAACATCCGGTACGGCTCGTTGGTGCCTTTCGTCACCAAGTCGTCAATCAAGACTCCGATGTAGCCCTCGTGCCGCTTGATCAGCATCGGCAGTGCGCCCCGGACTTTGTTGACCGCGTTTACGCCGGCGACGAGACCTTGGGCAGCGGCTTCCTCGTAGCCGGAAGTCCCGTTGATTTGTCCGGCCAGAAAGAGGCCTTCCGCCTTCCTCGATTCGAGGGACGCAAAGAGCTGCGTCGGTGGGGAGAAATCATACTCAACCGCGTACGCGGGTCTCAGCATCACCGCCTTTTCAAGTCCAGGAATGCTATGAACCACGCGCAGCTGGACATCGAACGGCAGACTTGTTGACAACCCATTCACATAAAACTCGTTGGTCGCCCTACCCTCAGGTTCGAGGAAAAGCAGGTGGCGCGGCTTGTCGGCAAAGCGCACGAATTTATCTTCAATACTTGGGCAATATCTTGGTCCTACGCCCTCTATCTCGCCACTGTACATGGCGGACAGATGCAGGTTGTTGCGGACGAGCTGCGCGGTCTCCGGCGTGGTGTGCGTCATCCAACACGAAACTTGTTCACAACCCGGGCGCCAGCCCAGCCGCTGTTCGCCCGTATGTTCCACGTGGAACAAATCCTCCGTGTCGCGCGTATCGTGAAAGGCAAAGAATGTCGGCTCGGCGTCGCCCTTTTGCTCCTGCATTTTGCTGAAGTCGAGGCTACGGCCAAGAAGCCTTGGCGGCGTGCCAGTCTTCAGTCGACGGAGTTCGATCCCGACCTCCAGCAGGCTCGCAGAAAGTGTCTTCGCGCTGAAGTCGCCAAGGCGGCCCCCTTCGTTCTTGTTCTGTCCAATGTGCATCAGGCCGCGCAAAAATGTGCCCGTCGTCACGACGACCGTTCGACCGCGAAACTCCAGATCCAGATTGGTCCGGCACCCAACGACGCGTCCATGGTCGAAGATGAGTCCGGTGACCGTGGCCTGAAAGAGCTGCAGATTGGGCTGGAGCTCGAGCGTATGCTTCAACCGAAACTGATACGCTTTCTTGTCGCACTGAGCGCGCGGCGATTGGACAGCCGGCCCCTTTGACTCATTGAGAAGCCGAAACTGAATTCCAGTGACGTCCGTGTTGATCGCCATCTCGCCGCCCAAGGCATCGATCTCCCGCACGATCTGACCTTT
>JACQWL010000048.1 GCA_016209255.1 Verrucomicrobiota bacterium | reverse complement strand
GACGAACACTAGCGTGACGGGCGAGCCCCAGATGAGGTAGAGCGCGACCCACGCCGCCGGCACGATCACGCTCAACCAGCGGACGTCGCGTTGGCGGTCGGCGTCGGTCGCGTAACTCTTCACGCGAAACACGGCCAGGGCGTCGACGAGCAGGCGGGCATTGGAGGCGGTCGAGACGAAGACCGTCGAATAGAGCACCGCAAATGCCCCGACGAGGAAGAGCCACAGGCTCCACCGGCCGAAGGTTTCTTGATACATCTGCGAGAGCACGGGAATCATTTCGGCGTTGGTCACATCCAGCTGCTTAGCGTGCAGCACCGCGGCGCCGAGCAGGTAGAATGCCAGCGTCGCGCTCGTGTAGATGAGGCACGAGAGCCACGCGTCGGCCCGCAGCACGCGCATCCAGCCGCGTGCGCGCCCGGCCCACTCCGGCGTGGCGTTGGCCGGGCCCACGTTGCGCGCGTAACCTTTTTCGATGCACCAATAGGGATAGTAGATGAGTTCCGACGCACCGACGCCGATGATCCCAAACGCCGCAAACGCGACGGTGAACGAGGGCGGCAGGCGAAAACCCAGGCCCACGGCGAGATCGTGCGGCGTGATGGCGTAGGAGGTGAACTGCAGCGCGATCACGGCCACCATCGTGCACAGGGTAAAGGCCACGACCATCGCGGTGGAGACGACCTCGATCAGCTTGTACCGCCCGATTACGAGCAGCAGGGCGGTCACGGCGCCGATGAGCACGGCGACCGTCGATTTCGCCAGCGTCACACCGGCCAGCGTGAGGATGCTGGCGAGGCCGCCCACCATGCCCGCCACTTGAAACACCGTGGCGAGAAACATCAGGAGCCACAGCCAGAGCAGCCACGAGACGACCACGCGCGGGCCCGGCACCAAGTTCATGGTCTCGAGGGTGGTCAATCCGCGCGCCAGGGCGAAACGGCCGAGCTCGACTTGGATGAACACTTTCAGCACGCAGCCGAGAATGATGAACCACAAGAGCGTGAAACCCACGCTCGCGCCGAGTTTCGGCGTCACGATCAATTCGCCCGAGCCCACGATGTTGGCCGAGATGATGAGTCCGGGGCCAAGCTGGCGGAGAATGCCACCGAAAGAGGTCGGGGCTGGTCGCAGGAAATCGCCCGCGCTGCTGGCGTGAGTCGGGACGGGTTGGGGGGCAGGCGGGGTCGACACGGCGGAGCGACGGTGGTGAATCTTTCGCCGCAGGCAAAACCAAACTCATCCGCCGGGTTCGGGAATTGCGTTGCTGGCGCCAGCCGCAGGACCAAGAGCTCGGGCCGTGTCACCCGTCATGAGCAAGCACACCCGCGGGTTGTTCCCGGAGATCGAACGGTGGATCGCGGAGAAAATCGTTTCCCGGCGAAGGCAGATGAGCTGCCGCAGCCGCATCGCGAGCAGGAACAGCCCCGCGAGGACCGCGTTAAACCCTGAAGGATCTTCAAGTACCTCCTCCATTGACTCCGCACGGCACGATCCACCAAAGATGGGTGGCCTCATCCCTGCATCGTTCATCCCTCCGGTAGTTTTCAGCCATGCTCTCCCCGCTCCGCCCTTTCCCTCTGCACCTCCTTCTCTCCCTTGGCCTCCTCCTCACCGCCGCTGTACCCGCGAATGCGGCGATCAAGGCCGGCGCCGCGGCGATCGACATCACGCCGGAGAAGCTGCCCGTGCTCCTCAACGGCGGCATGCTCAGCCGTCAGAGTGACCGGATTAAAACGCGCATCCACGCGCGCGCCATCGTGCTGGACGACGGGAAGAGCCAGATCGCGATTGTCGTGGTCGATAGCTGCATGATGGGGCGGCCGATGCTGGACGAAGCCAAGGCGCTGGCCGCACAACGCACGGGTATTCCCGCCGGTCGCATGCTGATCTCCGCCACGCACGCGCACTCGGTTCCGTCCGTGCTGGGCTGCCTGGGCACCGATGCCGATGCCGCCTACGTGCCGTTTCTGCGCGGCAAACTTGTCGAGGCCATCGCCGCGGCGCAGGCAAACCTGGAACCCGCGCGCATCGGTTTCGCCAAGGCGGATGCCGCGAACTTCACCGCACTCCGCCAATGGATCCGACGGCCGGATCGCCTCGCCGAGGATCCGTTCGGCAACATGACCCTGCGTGCCAATATGCACGCCGGCGCGAACTGGGATCATGTCACGGGCGAATCGGGCCCCAAGGATCCCGATCTTTCGCTCGTGTCGATTCAAGCGCGGGATGGCCGGCCCATCGCCGTCATGGGCAATTTCTCCATGCACTACTTTGGCGACAAGGACATCAGCGCCGATTACTTCGGTCTGTTTGCGGAGGGCTTGAAGAAACGTCTTGCGCCGGATGCCGGCGGCAAGCCGGCCTTTGTCGGCCTCATGTCCCACGGTTGCAGCGGCGACATCTATCGGCGCGACTACACGATTCCGGCGGAAAAATGGAATTCCAAGGTGACGATCGAGGAATACGCCAATGGCCTGCTGGACATCGCGCTGAAAGCCTATGCCGGGATCAAGTACCGCGAGGACGCCGACATCGCGATGGCCGAGCAGCGCATGACCCTGAAATACCGCGTGCCCGACAAGCAGCGGCTCGAGTGGGCGCAGCGCATCGTGGCCGCGATGGGCGATCGGGTGCCCAAGACCACGCCGGAAGTCTATGCGCGGGAGCAGATCATCCTGCACGAACGCCAGCAGACGGAGATTGTGGTGCAGGCTCTGCGCATCGGGGACATCGCCATCGCCACCACGCCCACCGAAACCTACGCCATCACCGGCCTGAAGATCAAAGCCGCCAGTCCGCTGCCGCACAACATGGTCATCGAGCTGGCCAACGGGGGCGATGGCTACATCCCGCCGCCGGAGATGCACCTCTTCGGTGGCTACAACACCTGGGCCGCCCGCTCCGCCGGACTTGAAGTCATGGCCGAGCCCAGAATTACCGAGGCCGCGATCACCCTCGTGGAGAAAGTCACGGGTCAGCCGCGGCGCGAATACACGTTGAGCCAGGGCGTGGCCGCGCGCGCGATTCTCGGCCTCAAGCCGGCCGCGTGGTGGCGGCTCAACGAGTTCGCCGGCCCCCATGCCAGCGACGAAAGCGGCAATCACCGCGACGCGGTTTTTGAACGCGAAGTGACCTACTATCTCGAGGGTCCGCGCTCGGAGGCTTTCTGTGCCCAGGGGGAAAAGAACCGCGCCGCCCACTTCGTCGGAGGGCGGTTGCGCGCGCGCCTGGCCGATCTCGGGGATCGTTATTCCGTGTCGTGCTGGCTGTGGAACGGCATGCCGAATGAGGGCCGGGAGATCAGCGGCTGGCTTTTCTCCCGCGGCCGTGACAACGGCCTCGGCGCGTATGGCGATCATTTCGGCATCGGCGGCAAGAGCGGCAACACGGGCAAACTCATCTTTTTCCACGGCGACAACCCGCAGGGGGTCGCTGCGGGCAAGACCGAGATTCCCCGCTGGCAATGGCAGCACGTCGTGCTCGTTCGCGATCGGGGCAAGGTGCGCGCCTACCTGAACGGGGCACTCGAATTCGAAACCCAGGCCGCCGCCAATTTTCCCGCGGGTTTTGATCAGTGCTTCTTCGGCGGCCGCAGCGACAACGAGTCGAACTGGGAGGGCCGGCTCGATGAAATCGCCGTCTTCAGCCGCGCGCTCACGGCAGCCGAGGTGGCGAAGTTGGGCGTGAAGTGAGGCCGGGAGGCGGACCACGGGCGTCCGGGAGAACGCGAAATCCAACCGGCAGATGCGCCCGTCTTCCACTCTCGCGCGTCTCCGACCGTTCGTTCTTCCTCCCCAACGTCACTTCTCCGTCGTCCACTTGAAGATCGTTGTGCTGAGCGGCGGGAGCGTGAGGCGGATGCTGTGGGCGGAACCGTCCGCCGGGACGTCCTCCGTCACGCGCCCGCCGTCATTGCCGAGCCCGCCGCCGCCGTAGTACTGGCTGTTCGTGTTGATCACTTCCTTCCAGAAACCGCGGCGCGGGACGCCCACGCGGTAGTTCGGCCGGATGACGGGCGTGAAATGGCAGACGATCGCGAACATCGCCTGCCCGGACGCATCCGTGCGCAGGTAGGCGATCACGCTCGCCTGGTTGTCGTAGGTGGCGAGCCAGCGAAATCCCTGCGGGCTGAGGTCGTTGCGGCCAAGCGCGGGCTCGCTCACGTAGAGCCGGTTGAGATCGCGCACGAGCAGCCGGACGCCTTCGTAATCCTGATATTGGCAGAGGTGCCAGTCGAGGCTGGCCGCGTGGTTCCATTCGGCGGATTGGGCGAACTCGCCGCCCATGAAGAGCAGCTTCTTCCCCGGCCAGGCCCACGTGTGCGCATACAGGGCGCGGAGGTTCGCGGCTTTTTGCGGGATGTTTCGCCCCCCCATCTTGATGAGCAGCGACGCTTTCCCGTGCACCACCTCGTCGTGCGAGAACACGGTCACGAAATGCTCCGAGTACTGGTAGAGCATGCCAAACGTGAGCTCCTTCTGGTGCCACTTGCGATGGACGGGCTCCTGCTGAAAATAGCGCAGCGTGTCGTGCATCCAGCCCATGTTCCATTTGAAGTCGAAGCCCAGTCCGCCGTCTTTGACGGGTTTCGTCACCCCGGGGAACGAGGTCGATTCCTCGGCGATGGTGAGCACGCCGGGATAGTAACGGTGCACGAGTTCGTTGGTCTCACGCAGGAACGCGATGGCTTCGAGGTTCTCCCGGCCGCCGTAACGGTTGGGAATCCACTCGCCGGCCTTGCGCGAGTAATCGAGGTAGAGCATCGAGGCGACGGCATCGACGCGCAGCCCGTCGATGTGATAGCGGTCGCACCAGGCCAGCGCATTGGCGACGAGGAAGCAGCGCACCTCGTTGCGGCCATAGTTGAAGATCAACGTGCCCCAGTCCATGTGCGCACCCTGCCGCGGATCGGCGTGATCGTAAAGGTGAGTGCCGTCGAAATCCGCGAGCGCAAAGGTGTCGCGCGGAAAATGCGCCGGCACCCAGTCGAGGATCACCCCGATGCCGCGCTGGTGCAGATGGTCGACGAAGAACGAAAAATCCTCCGGCGGGCCGAAGCGCTGGGTGGGCGCATAGAAGCCGGTGACCTGATAGCCCCACGACCCGTCGAACGGATGCTCGGCGAGCGGCATGACCTCGACATGCGTGAAACCCATCTCGACCACATAGTCGGCGAGCACGGGCGCAAGTTCGCGGTAGCTGAACGGGCGGTTGGACTCCTCGAGCTTGCGCCGCCACGAGCCCAGGTGGATTTCGTAGACCGAAACCGGGCGGTCGAGCTGGCCGGCGGCGTCGGTTCGCCGCTCGATCCATCCGGCGTCGTTCCACGCGTGTTTGCGCGGGTTCCACACGATCGAAGCGTTGTTCGGGGGCGGCTCGAAATAGGTGCCGTACGGATCGACCTTCAGGTGGAGTCCCCCACGCCGGTCGCGCAGCTCGAACTTGTACAGTTCGCCCTCGCCCAGCCCCGGCAGGAAAAGCTCCCAGACGCCGGATGCGCCCAGCATGCGCATGGGATGGAAGCGCCCATCCCAGTGGTTGAAGTTGCCGACGACCGACACCCGCGCGGCGGTCGGCGCCCAGACGGCGAAGGCGACGCCCGGCACGCCGTCGATCACGCGCAGGTGCGCGCCAAGTTTTTCGTAAATGCGGTGCTCGTTGCCCTCGTTGAAAAGATAGAGATCCTGATCGCCGAGGGTCGGAAGAAACGAGTAAGGATCGAAAAACTGCCGGACATCCCCGTTGTGCAGGGTGGCGCGGAGTTGATAGCGAAAAACGTCCGGCCGGCCCGGGATGAACCCGGCGAAAACTCCCTGGGGGGCAACCGGCGTCATGGCGATCGCCCCGCCGGTGGCGTCGTCGATGACGTCACAACGGGCGGCCTCGCGCACGAACGCGCGCACGATCACGCCTTTCTTGCGCCGGTGCACGTGCGGGTGCATCCCGAGAAAATCGTGCGGGCTGGCGTGCTTGGCGGCGAGCAGTGCCTTGAGGGCGGTCCGGGGGAGAAGCACGGCCGCGAGGGTGTTCGCGTGGCGCGGGCGCGTCTAGCGCGAATTCTGCTTCCTAATCCGCGTCGCGAGCGAATATCGCGATCCCCAATGGCGGCAGGGTGGCGGCAACCGAATGCGGCTGTCCGTTGACCGGGGTTGACTCGCTCGGAAGATGGGCCGGGTTGCGCCGATTGCTGCCGCCGAAAGCGGCCGCGTCACTGTTCAGCAATTCCGTGTAGCAACCGGCCACGGGCACCCCCAGGCGATAGTCCGCGCGTGGCACCGGCGTGAAGTTCACCACCACGACCAGGAAATCCGCGTCGTTCCTGCCGCGCCGGAGGAAAGACACGATGCTGCGGTCCGCGTCGTCGCAATCGAGCCACTGGAAGCCGGCCCAACTGAAATCCACTTCGTGCAACGCCGGGTGCGCGGCGTACAGCCGGTTCAGCTCCTTGACATAGGCTCTCAGCTGGGCGTGCGGCTCGTGCTCCAGCAGCGTCCAGTCGAGTTCCGTGTCGTGATTCCATTCGAGCCGCGGTCCGAACTCGCTCCCCATGAAGTGCAGTTTCTTGCCGGGGTGGGCATACATGTACCCGTAAAGCGCCCGGAGGTTGGCGAACTGCTGCCACGAATCGCCCGGCATCTTGGACAGCAGCGAGCGTTTGCCGTGCACGACCTCGTCGTGGGAGAGGGGCAGCAGAAAGCTCTCGCTGAACGCGTAGGTGAGCGAAAAGGTCAGGTTGTGGTGGTGATGGCGGCGGAACAGCGGATCCCTTTGCGCGTAGCCCAGCGTGTCATGCATCCAGCCGAGGTTCCATTTCAGGTCGAAGCCGAGACTGTCCGGGATCTCGCGGCCCGTCACGTGCGGCCACGCGGTGGATTCCTCGGCGATCATCAACACCCCGGGGTGTTCCCGATGCATGAGGTTGTTCAGCCGCTGGAGAAACGCGGTCGCTTCCAGATTCTCCCGGCCGCCAAATTCGTTCGGCACCCAGTGCTGGCGCGAATAATCCAGGTAGACCATCGAGGAGACCGCATCCACCCGGAGGCCGTCGACGTGGTACTGCTCCACCCAGAAAAGGGCGTTCGAAAGCAGGAACGCACTCACCTCATCCCGCGCGAGATTGAACGACAGCGTCCCCCACTCGAGGTTCTCGCTCCGGCGCGGGTCGGCGTGCTCATACAGGTGGCTGCCGTCGAAGAGCGCCAGCCCGTGTGCGTCTTTCGGGAAATGTCCTGGCACCCAGTCCATGATGACGCCCAGGCCCGCCTGATGCGCCGTGTCCACAAAGTAGCGGAAATCGTCCGGCGAACCGTAGCGCGCCGTGGGGGCGAAGAACCCCGTGATCTGGTAGCCCCACGAACCGTCGAAGGGGTGTTCGGCCACCGGCATCGGCTCGATGTGCGTGTAGCCCATTTCCTTGACGTACGGCACCAGTTTGTCCGCCAATTCCCGATACGTGAGCCAGCGCGGCGCGCCGCCGCCGTTCGCCGCCGGTGAACGCCGCCACGACCCCAGATGCACCTCGTAGATCGCGATCGGCGAGTCCGAGGCCTGGCGTTGCGGCCGCGCCTTCAGCCATTCCTCATCGTGCCATTGATGGCGGTTGAGATTCCAAACGACGGACGCGGTCCGGGGCCGCAATTCCGCCGCGAACGCATAGGGATCCGCCCGATCGAACTGGCGGCCGTCATCCCGGGAGGTGATGCGATACTTGTAGAGTGCGCCCTCGCCCAATCCCGGCACGAACAGCTCCCACACGCCCGTGATGTCGACCGGGCGCATGGGATGACCGAGCGCGTCCCACTGGTTGAAGTCGCCAATCACACTCACGCTCGCGGCATTTGGGGCCCAGACGGCGAAGGCCGTTCCCTTCAAACCGGCGTGTTCAACGGGATGGGCCCCAAGCAGCTCATGCCAGCGGCAGGCGCGCCGCGCGTGCTCGGATGAGCCGGCGTCACGGCTCGCCGATTCCGCAAACGGAGGCAGGTCCCCGCTGGCAAGATACGGCGGCAAAGCATGCGGGGCGTCGATCAGCCGCGTCTCGCCGTCGTCCGACGTGACGGCAAGCTGGTAAGGGAACGGTTCCGTCTCGCCGGGAAAAAGAGCCTCAAAGACTCCGGCTGGATGAACGCGCTCCATCGGATGAAGCGTCGGAAGCTCGACGGCATCCGGTTCGGGACCCGGAGTGGCCGGCTCCAGCCCGGGAAACCACGCGCGCCCGGCTGGCGGTGGCGCCGGCAGCAACCGTCGAACCGAGACGGCCGTGGCGTCCGGCAGGAAGGCGCGGACGGCGATCGCGTTCTGGTTCGTCCCGGTCGAGGCATCCGGGATCGAGACGACATGCGGGCCGTGCAGATCGAGCGGCGATGTTTTCTCGAGCGGAGAATCGTCCCGCACGGCATCGGCGGCGAAGGCCAGCGCACTCATGATGCCTTCGACCTCGAGCCCGGGGTGGCTCTCGATTATTTCGGCGATGGTGGCGCCCGCCGCCAGCTGGTCCAGGACCTCGTCGACGGTGACTCGCGTGCCCGCAACCACAGGCCGGCCCAATTTTATGGCCGGATCGGAAGTGATCAATTTTTCCTGCAAGTTCGAGTATCCGTCGTTTGGTGAAGTGGCGCGGGCAGCATGTGCCCGGCCCTATGTGGCGCCCCCATTCCGACGAGGCGGTTTGGTTTGTCAACGGATTGGCAGGCGAAACACGCCGGCTAAAAATCGTGGGTGAGAATCTCCAGGGCCCGGCGGCTGATTTCGCGGCCGTAGTCCGTCCAGCGCCCCTGGCCCCAGTAGCGGAAGCAACTGGTCTGCGCGGTGAGCAGATGAAACAGCGCGTTGCGATAACGCTGTTCGCCCGGCCAGACGCCCGCGCGCAACACCTTTTCGTAAAACAGCGCGCTGGCCTTCTCCATCGGCCCGAGCACGTTTTCGTAACCGTAGATCCACGAGATGTCGTTGGTCCAACTGCCGCCTTCGACGTGGAAATGGTAGTCCTCGCGGCGCAACTGCTCGATGACCTGTGCCAGTTTTTCCGGCCCTTCGCCGGGACGGAACCGTTCCCAGATCCGTTTTTGCCGGACGGGTTGGACCACCGGAAAATCCTCCTCCCTCCAGCCGTCGGCCGAGAGGTATTCCAGATATTCCGTGGGGTTGACGAGCGGCACGTCCGAGCCGGAGGCGCGGCGCACCACGTCGAGATACGTGCCGGGAAACTCGTTCATCATCACGTGGCCGTTTTCGCCGTCGGCGATTTGCGTGACCAGCGGAAGGATCTTCCGTCCCCGGTAGTCCCACCGCGACTGGCTGCACGCCTCGTCATACGGCTGCATGTGCCCGACGATCTTCGTGTCGCTGCCCCTGGTCTTGATCAACACGACGATGCTGGCCGTCTCGCCGCGCGAGTTCGTGCAGACCATCCGGTTCGGCAGATGAAGATAAGGCGAGCCCCAACCCGAATCCGGATTCTCCACCGTGTGCTCCTGCACGATCGCCCACCGATAGCCGCAATCCTTCAGCGTCTTCACGAACTCGTAGGCCACGTCGGGGTGGTTGGGCAGCGCCAATTCGGAAGGCATGAAGCCGCGCACGCGGCTGAGGGCCTCGAGGCCGAAGAGCGAGGCGAAATGATTCTGCCACGCCGTCACGTGCAGCCGAAAATCCTGCGGCGGAGTGGAGGGCGCCACCGTGTGGCCCCACGTGGTGCCCAGCCATTCGACGCAGCGCCGGTAGCGCGGATCGCAGGCGAGGGTGCGCAGCGCGTCGAGGACATCGTGCGCGCCCATCTGCTGCAGGCCGAGGAACAGCGTGCCGGTGTAATCCAGCGTGAGCCGCGGTTGCCTGCCCTCGCAGACCATTTGCGGAATGAACTCGCCCGGGCGGCGGTAGCACCGGCGGTAGACATCGGCGTTGTGCCGATCCTCCTCGAAGGGGCTTCCTTCCATGAACCGGAGATTGCCGACGAGCGGCTCGTGGCGCGGATCGGCGCCGCGGCCCGGGCCGCCCGCTGGAATCAGCGGCTGGTGCATGTGCAGCGCCACGGCGCACGCTCCCCGCGCGCGGCCAAAATCGATGCCGCTCTCGTGGAGAAAAACGCTGCGATCCCGTCCCCGGTGGGTCGCTTCGTCGCGCGCCTCGTCCCATCCGGAAATGTTGGGCAGGCCGTCTATGAACTGAGGCAGTTCGCTCATGGTAAAATCGTATTTTGAGTTGGAAACATCCGGCCGACCACCGATCGCGCCGGCCGACCAAGGCATCGGTCGGGCCGCGACTTAGAGGGAAGCCAATATGGCCTCGCGTGTCGTGTGCTTGGCGGTAGCGACATCGCGCAGGATGCCGTTGAGCGTGCCAATCCTCAGCGGCTTGTGATCCGGCACCGCGAGGCGGTGATGCCCGGGTGTCTCCGTCTGCAAAATGATGTGGCTGCCCACCTGATTGACCTGCCGATAGTCCCAGTTTCGGCATAACCCCGCCGCCAGATCGCGGCCATAAAGGTCGCGCGGCAACTTCATGCGATCACTTCGTCGCGCACGAGATGCAGCCGCACGCTGGCCGGGGCGGGTCGGTCGAAATAAAACGCCGTCACGGCCTCGCGCACGTTGACGCGCAGCTCGTCCCAAGTGTCGGCCTGCGTGAAGATGCTCTCCCCGAGTGCCTCGGCGACAAAACCGCCATCGCCTTCCTGTGTGACCGCGAAAACCAGTTCGTTCATGCCCACAAGCTGACCGACTACCCCGGCCATCGCAAGCGCGCGAAATCGGGAGTTCCTCCTCCCCCGGGCTGATTTCCGGCCAGCGGTCGCGCTCAACCCCGGCATCCCGGCGGCGGTCATCAAAAATCGTGTTGCAGGATCGCTTCGAGCCGGCGGCAGATTTCGCGGCCGTAATCCGTCCAGACCCCCTGGCCCCAGTAGCGGTAGCAGCTGGTCTGCGAACAGAGGAGGTGAAACAGCGCGTTGCGATAGCGGGGATCGGCCGGCGACACCCCGGCCTTCAGGACTTTTTCGAAAAAGAGCGAACTGACCCGCTCCATGGGCCCGAGCACGTTGTCGTAGCCCCGCACCCACGAGATGTCGTTCGTCCAGCTGCCGCCGTCGACGTGGAACCGGTGATCCTCCTTTTTCAACTGCTCGATCACTTTCGCCATTTTCTCGAGGCCGTCGCCCGGCTTGAACCGGTCCCAAATCCGCTTCTGGCAGATGGGCTGCGCCGCGGGCAGATCCTTTTCCTGAATCCCCAGCGCAAAGAGGTGCTCCAGGTATTCCGTCGCGTTCATCGCCGGCGTGTCGGAGCCCGTGCATTCGCGCATCGCCTCCATGAATTTGGACGGGAACTCGTTCATCATGACGCCGCCGTTTTCGCCGTCGGCGATCTGCGTGACCAGCGGCGGAACCTGCCGGCCGGCCAGTTCCCAGCGGGCAAGGCTCTTCGCCTCGTAGTAGGGCTGCATCTGGGCGACGAGCTTGGTGTCGCTGCCCTGCGTCTTGACGATCGCGATGATGCTCGCCTCCTTGCCGTGGGAGTTTCGGCAAACCAGCCGGTGCGGCAGGTGCCGGCGCTCCAGCCCGCCACCGTTTTCCGGCCGCTCGACGGTGTGCTCCTGCACCAGCACCCACTGGTAGCCGCAATCCTTCAGCGTCGTTACGAACTCGTAGGCCGTGTCCGGATGATTCGGCAGCGCCATCTCCGCGGGCGAAAAGCCGCGCACGCGCGCCAGCGCCTCCATCCCGAAGATGGCCGCGAAGTGATGCTGCCAGGCGGTGACGTGCAGCCGGTAATCCTGCACCGGCGTCGACGGCGCCACCGCATGTCCCCAGGGCGCACCCAGCCATTCCACCGATGCGCAATAGCGCGGCTCGCAGGTGATTCGCTTCAGGGAGTCGAAGACATCGTTCAACCCCATCTGGCGGAGGCCGTGCAGGAGTGTCCCGGAATACTCCAGCATGACGCGCGGCTGTTTTCCCTCATCGACCAGTTGCGGGACGAACTCGCCGATGCGCTTGTAGCACCAGTGGAAAACGGAGGCGTTGTGATTGTCGCCGGTTCCCGGGTTGTCCATCATGTGTTTCAGGTTGCTGATGATCTCGGCCGTCGAAAGATCCCCGCCGCCGGCGGGAATCAGCGGCTGGTGCATGTGCAGGGCGATGGCGAAGGCGCTTTTCGCGCGGCCGAAATCGATGCGGCGGTCGGGCAGAAACACCGGCCGGTTCCGGCTGGCGCGCAGCGCGGTATCGATCGTCGGCTGCGAGCCGGAGAGGTTGGGCCGCTGGGCAACGTATTCGAGGAGGTCGTTCATGGGTTGGGAAACAAATCGGGCGTCACAGACGCCGAAAAAGACGGCTCCGTCAAATTCCGCGTGCGGGAGCCAGGCTCCGCCGGGCTCGCGCTGCCCACCGATGATATTATACGACCTCTTTCCCCTGCTCGCCGGACCGTTTCCCCGCTGGGACCGGCACTTCGCGCGGGCGGCCGAAATGGGGTTCGAGGGGATTTTTCTCACTTCGCGCGGATGCGCTCGTACACGTTCACGTAGTGCTGGCCGGGATGATTCCACGAGAAATCGGAGCGCATGCCATTGATCATCAGCTCGCGGAAGTGCTGCGGGAAGTTGCTCCACAGGCCGATGGCGCGCTCGAGCGCCGACTCGATGCCCTGGGGGTTGAAATCGTTGAAGACATAACCCGTGCGCTCGTGATACGGCTTGTTCGAGTGGTTGGCGTCGAACACCGTGTCCATCAGGCCGCCGGTGGCGCGCACGATCGGCACGGTGCCGTACCTGAGGCCGATCAGCTGCGTGAGTCCGCACGGCTCGAAAAGGCTGGGAACGACAATCATGTCCGCCCCGGCGTAGATCAGATGGGAGATTTCCTCGTTGAAACTCAGCTCCAGGTGGCAGTCGGGATTGTCGTTGTAGTGCTGTTTGAGGCCTTGGAAGTGCTGTGCGACCTTCGGGTCCGGGCTCGTGCCCAGGAGCACGAACTGGCAGCCGTGTTGCAGGCAGTAGTGGATCGCGTGGGTGATGAGCGGCACGCCTTTCTGATGATCCAGCCGGCCAATGTAGCAGACGATGGGCCGGAACACGTCCCGCAACCAGAACCGCTGCCGCAACGCCCGCTTGTTCTCGTATTTGTTGTCCAGCGTCGCGACCCCATAGGGGCAGGGGATGTGCGGATCGGCCTCCGGATTCCAGACGTCGTAATCCAGCCCGTTGAGCACGCCGCCGATCTTGTGGCGGTGGAGCTGCAGCGTATGCCCCAAGCCGAAGCTCTGGTCGGCGTGCAACATCTCCCACGCGTATCGCGGCGAGACGGTTGTGACGAAGTTGGAGTAGACGATGCCGCCCTTCATCAGGTTGATGGCGCCGCGGTTGAAATTGTCCTGCAGCCGGTCCGGGTGGAAAAAATAGCCGTGCCGGTTCAACCCCGTGGCGCGGAGGATGTGTTCGCGGGTGACCCCCTGGTGATAAAGGTTGTGCAGCGTGAAGCACACGCGCGGCTGCGTCATGCCCGCCTGCTCGTAGATTTCGTAAAGCAGCACCGGCACGAGGGCGGTCTGCCAGTCGTGGCAGTGAATGACATCTGGATGCTTGTTGCTCCGAAACAAAAACTCCAGCGAGGCCCGGCTGAAAAAAGCGAAGCGCTGGTCGTCGTCCTCCTGCCCGTAAAACAGGCGGCGATTGAAAAAATTCCGATCGGAGTGCGGCTCGATGAAGAAACACTTGCGGCCCTGCACGAAGCCGAAATACACGCTGCAGTGAACGGAGCTGTCATACCACGGCACCCACAGGTCCTTGGCCGCGAGCTGCAGGTCGTGGATCTTGTCGTAACGCAGGCAGTCATACTTGGGCAGGATGATTTCCACCGCGTTGCCCCGGATTTCCAGCTCGCGGCAGAGTCCGAAGACGACATCACCCAGCCCGCCGACTTTGGCCACCGGCGCACATTCTGAGGCGATCATTACGACGTACATGCGATTGCTGGTGGCAGGATGGCGCAGCCACCGGATAGCGCGAGCACTATGAATCGAGCCCGGCGTTCCGCGGTCCCCGACGCGGAAAGAAGTCCTCGCGCCCCATCACTCCGGCACGACCATCATGTAACCGGCCGAGCGCACGGTACGGATGAAACGCGGCTCCTTCGCATCGTCGCCGAGTTTCTTGCGGAGCGAGGAGACGTGGACGTCGATCGAGCGATCGAAGACGTCGTAATTGCGGTCGCGGCACTCATCGAGGAGCGCCTCGCGGGATTTGATCCGGCCGCGGGCCTTCGCGAGGCTCGCCAGCAAATCGAACTCCACCGGGGTGAGGACGAGCGGGGTGGTGTCGAGCACGGCGGAGCGGGCGTCGAGATTGAGGCGCAGGGGGCCGACGACGATTTCCGCCGGCGGCGCCGCGGAGCCCGGTTTGGTCGCGGCGCTGAGGACGCTGCGGCGGAGCACGGCGCGCAGACGGGCAAGCAGCTCGCGGGTCGAGAAGGTCTTCGGCAAATAATCGTCGGCACCGACCTCGAGGCCGACGATGCGATCGGTTTCGTCGCCGCGCGCGGTGAGCATGAGCACGGGCACGGTACTGCGGGCGCGGATGCGTTTCAGCACCTCGAATCCGTCCAGCCCCGGCAGCATCACGTCGAGCACGATGGCATGCCACGTTTCGCCCGCGGTGGTCGCGCGTTCGACGCCCTCAGGCCCGGTGTGGACGGCGGTGACATCAAAGCCGAGCGGTTCGAGGTACGTGGCGACGAGCCGGCACAGCTTGCGGTCGTCGTCGATCATCAGGAGCCGGGTGCGGCCGGGAGCGGGAGCGTCAGCGTTCATCAACGCGAGCAGTCAGGGCGGAAAGCGGCACGGGCGCAACTCCCGCCCTTCGGTTTGGATCTTGAACTGCCCTCGGGTCGGCGTATCACGCCAATGCCCCCGCCCCAGACCCATTTGTCCACCGAACATGTCCGCGCGTCCGACGGTGCCGGCTCTCCCCGCATTCCGCCCCAACTCCACCGCGCACTACCCAGAGTCTCCGCAGAAGCTTCCCGCACCATGAAACCCAAGCTCCCTCGTGTTCTTTTGATCGTTTGGATCGTCTTTGCGGTTGCGCCAACCCGCGCCGCCTTGAATGTGGCCGGAAGCCTGGCGCCAGCTCCAGCCCAGGGCGCCGCGAAGGAGGAACCGGTCGTCCTCTCGATTTTCCAGGTTACGGGCGACAAGGACGAGGGCTACCGGTCCACGCAGACGGTGTCCGGTTCCCGGACCCTCGCGGATTTGCGTGACACCCCCAATTCCATCTCCGTCTTGAATCGCGAACTGCTCGACGACCTGATTGCGACCAAGATTTCCGACGCCATGTTTTTCGCGGTCACGGGTGAAATCGACACCAACGGCGAGAGCGCCAACGAGGGCTTCGTTTTCCGCGGCATTTTGGCCAATTTGCGTCTCCGGAATGGCGTCACGTGGTACGGCGGGACCTCGGACAGTTACGCCATCGAACGCGTGGAACTCCTGCGCGGCCCTCAAGCGTTTCTCTACGGCGAAGGCACGGCGGGCGGCTTGATCAATCAACTGACCAAGCAGGCCTCTTATCGGAATTTCGAAAAGGCGAACCTGATGTTCGGCTACCGCACGAAAATCTGGAAGCGCAGCGTCGATTTCAATCTGAACATCAACAACGTGATGGACAGAGATTATTTCCGCTCCTACGCGCTTTCCACCGGGGCCTGGGGCGACGGGCGCACCTTCCGCTGCTCGGCCCGGATCGCGTTCTGATTCTAATTCGCTTTCAAGATGAGCCTAATTGGTCTGCCTGTAGGAGCCTGCTTGCAGGCGATAATGCCGGTCCGAAACCAGTGAAATCGCCTGCAAGCAGGCTCCTACAAAAGCCCGGTATTCGTGTCATCTTGAACGCAACTTAGGATAAGCGTGAACCTGCCGTCCCTAGCAACACACGTCGCGGCTCCAGTGGTGCGCCAGGTGAACGCCCGAGAAATTAGAACCGCCGGATGCTCGCGATGAATCTCCCAATAACATGAAACCAAGAAATCCAGTCTCACTCGTGATTGCATGGCTCGCCCTGGCGCTGGGGCCGGCCCATTCCGGCGTCGCCGCCAGCGGTGGCCCGGTGGGTGCAATCCAGGAAATGGGCCAGGTCACGGGGCGGGTGAAGAACGTCGCCACCGGGGATTATCTCCGCAGTGCCGTGGTCCAGGTCGAGGGCACAAATTTGAGGACCCTTACCGACTTCGCTGGCGCGTTCGCGCTCAACGTGCCGCCGGGGAACCAGACTCTGGTGATTTCCTACACCGGATTGGACACGGCCCGCATTGTCGTCGAGGCGCCACCGGGAGTGACGGTGACCCGGAATGTCGATTTAACGTCCGAAATCTACTCCCTGGCGCCGTTCACGGTCACGGGTGAACGCGAAGGCAACGCGTTGGCGATCCAGCTGCAGCGGCAGGCACCCAACCTGAAAACGGTGGCGTCGATCGACGCATTCGGCAATCCCGCCGCCAATCCCGCGGAGTTGCTCCAACGGCTCTCGGGCATCGCGGCCGAGACCATCACCGGCGATCAAATCCGATCCATCTCCGTCCGCGGGATGACCTCGGAATTCTCCGTCATGCTGATCGACGGCGAAACGGTCGCCAACTCCCAGGGCTCCAGCGCCAACCGGGTCTACCAACCGGAGCAATTCGGCACCGGCAATCTCAGTTCGGTGGAGCTGATCAAGGCGCCGACGCCGGATCAGGATGCCAACGCCATCGCCGGTTATGTGAATCTGGTGACGAAGCGCGGCTTCGAGCAGGCTGGACGGAACATCACGGTCAATCTCGGCCTGGGCTGGCGCGACCGTCGATTCAAAGGCAGTCCCTTCCAGGATAAAATTGCCGATGACCTGGGGCTCGTGGCGGTGAGCTATTCGGATGTGTTCAGTGTTTTTTCGGGGAAGAACAATCTGGGGGTGGCGGTCAACGTCAGTCGATCGGTCTACACCACCCTGCAAGAAGAGGCCGGAAGCGTCTACGCCGGTTTGAGTTCCTATTACCTGGCACCGGACTCGAGTGCTCCGCTGACTCGCTTCGTTGGTTTTGGGGATTTTTGGGCTCCAACCAGGGCGATCAATACCGGGGCAAGCATCGATTACAGACTAAGCCCCGACTCCTATGTTTTTGCCAAATTCTCGTATAACACCAACGACCAACTGCAGCAGCTTTTCCGCATCGGCATCGGCAACGCCGCGGCCACCCCCGCCAACTTTGCCCCGGGCAGCACCTATGAATCCTCGACCCTGTTGCCCACGGCAACGGCCATCGCCAACCCTCGCATCGTCCAGGCGCCGCGGGACGCCCGCAACTATGGCGTCAATGTCGGCAGCGAGCACGCCCTGTTCGGCGGAGCAGCGACCCTCAGCCTGCGGGGCAACTACTCCCATGCCGATCTGCAGCTGTTCAATACCCACGATGTCCAGGCCACGTCCACCGGCATCGGCCTGGCCGTCGACCGGCGTGGTGGGGACGCGTGGTACCCCTCCATTACCCAGACCGCCGGGCCATCGATTTACGATCCGGCGAGCTACCGCATGACCACCTGGACCCGTACGGATCAATCGGCCCCCAACGATCTCTATGGGGCACGGGCGGATTTCACCAAGAACTTCGCCACGGCGGCGCCCGCCTCGATCAAGGTGGGCGTGAAATACAACGACAGTCAGCGAAAACAAAGGACGAAGCAGTCGCAGTACACCTTCGTGGGCGCGGACCGGGTGGCGAATTCCGCGGACGACTCCATGGTTCCGTATGCGAAGCAGTCGCTCAAATTGAGCGAAGTGCGGTACGGTCCCTTCCCCTTCACGAATTTTGGCGGCAGCGGTGGCGCCGACGACCCGACCAATGCAACCAGCGGTTACTGGGGGCAAACGGCGGCCAATGCCTACAACAGCTACAGCGTCTCGAACGGGGCGAACAACGATTTCGCCGAGAAGATCACCGCGGGCTACATTTCCGGGCGGGTCGATCTGGGAAAACTCCGCATCCTCTCGGGCCTGCGCGTCGAAAACACGAAGGTGACGGCCACCGGCTGGACCCGCAACACCACCGCGGCCTTCGGTGGCAACAGCGTCGGGGGCGCCAACCTGGATCCGGCGGTGGTGGCGGCCGACGTGGCCCGGGCGCAGCGCTCCTTCGTCGCACCCCGGAAGGGCAAAGGCGAATATAAGAATGTTTTCCCCGGTGTACACTTTGTCTACGAGCCGATGAAGAACTTCCTCATTCGTGCGAGCTACAACCGCTCCATCACGCGTCCGGGCGTGGGCAACCTGCTGCCAACCCTGACCGAGAATCTCACCGCGGGCTCGGTCTCGGTGGGCAATCCCGATCTGAAACCGTATTTTTCCAACAACTTCGATGTCAGCGTGGAGAAATACTTCGAACCGATCGGGTTGTTCAGCGCCGGCGTCTTCCTGAAGGAGATCAGCAATTACTTCCGCTCGTTTAGCTCCATCCTGGGGCCGGAAGGGCTCGATGGCAGCGGCATGTACGCAGGCTATACGTTGACCAGGACGATGAACATCGGCAGCGCCCGGGTTCGGGGTGTGGAGCTCGGTTACCAGCAGCAGTTCAGCAAGCTCGCCGGATTTTGGCGGGGGTTCGGCGCGTTTGCGAATCTCACCGTGCTCCAAGCGCTCGGAAATTTCGGCACCCTGGTGACGTCGACCAAACTCCCGGGCATGGTCCCGCGGACTGCCAATGCCGGCATTTCGTATTCCAACTACGGCCTGCAATTTCGGCTGCTGGGCAATTTCCGCGCCACCAGTCCGGGAGCCAGCATCGGCCTGGCCAGCGGTGGAATCGAATTCAAACGCATGGCGCGTCTCTCAATCGACATGAAGATAAACTACCGGATCAACCGCACGTACAATGTCTACCTCGACGTCGCCAACCTGAACAATGCGGCCAACCGGGAAGATGTCAGCGCGGTGAACGGATTGCCGTGGATCAGGACCAAGCCGGGAGTTGTCTTCAACGCCGGCGTAACGGCGAAGTTCTAGTGGTGGCGCGAACCGATCCCAATAATTCTTTCATGATGGACCTACTTGTGCCGCCGCGAGCGACGAGCCCTCGTCGCGAAGGGGAGCTTAATCGTAACGATGCCGCCCCGACTGCAAACTGCGTTTTGCTTGGGGCGGAGAGAAACCGGTTGGAGGCGGTTCGGGGTGGGCCGTGCTCTCCGCGCGCGGCTGTTTTCTCCGTTGGATCGTTCGTACCACCTAGGAGCCGCGCGCCGAAGCGCCCGGCTCACCTTTCAATCCGCCGCTGTTTCCTGGCAGTGCGCACGTCGTGGCTTACCGCGGTGTTGAGCTGCGTCTGGCTCCTCTCGGGATCCGCCGCGGAGCTCGGCCAGGATCGCGCCCACGCCAAGCTCCGGACATTTTTCGCGTTTGAACACGAAATCTGGCTGGAAACCACCGGCTCGAAGTTGGTGCTGCAAACGCCGAAAAAACATCCGGACAACCCGGTCATCGCCCGCGGTGCCGGCCAGGCGGCCGATTCGCATCGGCTCAGTTATACCAGCATGTTTCCGGAGGACGGCAAACTCCGGGCTTGGTACACGGCCATGAAGACGGGGGGCACGTACAAGGACCACGCGGTGGGCTACGCGGAAAGCCCGGATGGCGTGCATTGGATCAAACCGAAATTGGATCGGTTGGAGCCGGGCACGAATCTATTGTTACGCGGTCCCATTACGTTTGTCGTGGTGCCGGATGAAACCGTGCCGGGCAAGGCTTACCGGGCCCTCGCTGGATTCTTCCGGGCCGACGTCGGCACCCCGGCCGCCAAGGGGCAGTCGGGAGCCACCTTCAAAGTGTTGACGAGCAAAGACGGTTTGAGTTGGGAATTCGACCCGCAGCCGGCGATCTCGGTTCGGCACTTCGAAGCCTACGGATTGTTTCATCGCAACCGGGAATGGTGGGTGCTGGGGCAGGGTGTCTCGCCCTATTTCCATCTGCCGGACGGCAAGGCGCACGGCCGGGTCATGTATGGCTTTCACTCGCCGGACGCGGTCAGTTGGGATCTTTATCCGAAACCGCTCTTCCACTATCCGATCAATCCCTATTTTCGTGAAGCAGCGCTGCAAAATCACATGGGCGCTGCGGTCTGGGATCGTGGCCGGGTCTTGATCGGTCTCCTGGGTCAATTCTGGCCCGCCGGATTCAGCGCCGGGGTTCAGATGTCGATTGGCCTCACCTATAGTTACGATGGCATCGAATGGACGGAGCCTTTCCCGCAGACCCCGCAGCTGCTGCCCGGACCGGCCGGAGCCTGGGACTCGGGCTGCGTTATTTTCGTCCAACGGCCGGTTTCTCGCGGCGATTCGACCTATGTTTATTATTCGGGCTTCGATGGTGGCAACGC
Organism: Verrucomicrobiota bacterium; assembly: GCA_016209255.1. Taxonomy (GTDB): domain Bacteria; phylum Verrucomicrobiota; class Verrucomicrobiia; order Opitutales; family Opitutaceae; genus ER46. The sequence continues at coordinate 26,886 of JACQWL010000048.1, read as the reverse complement.
TTGGTCGAGCCGTTCGGCCATTGGCCTCGCAACCCTGCGCCGGGACGGATTTGCCGCCCTGGTTCCAGACCGGGCAAAAGCCCGGCTCGTGACGAAATCGGTTTCACTCGCCGCCGATGAAACCACGCTGTATCTCAACAGCCGCGGGCGGGTCACGGTTCAGGTGCTGGATGAGTACCTGCGACCCGTCGCCGTGGCGACAACGATCGACACCGACGGAGTGAGGATGCCCACCCTGACTGGGAAACACCTCCATCCGGGGAGCGCGTTCCGTTTGGCCTTCACGCTGGAGGAAGGTGCGGAATTGTATGCGTTTTCGTTCGGTCCAGATCCGGTGAAGTTATCCCGGATCGAGAATTGGGAGTGAGCACTGGAGCCGTTTCATCCCGGTTGGGAGGGAAGGATCGCAACCGGAATGGTCCCACGAGCATCGGCTGAAATCTTTTTGCCAATCTGACCTTCATATGAAGAATATTCCCGTTCGGGTGTTCCTGATGGCATGGGCCGTTTCATCCTTGGCCTTCGCCGCTTCGTCAGACGTGATCGACGTCGGCTCCCGGCGTGAACTGTGGATCGACGGTTTTCTCGTGGATCAGCTTCAGGGTAAGGCGGAGCTGCGGCTGCATCACCCGGTCGCGCGGGAAGTCGTGATCAAGCACGACCGACCGTGGGAGGGCAACGCCAGCGCCTACCACAGCATTTTCAAGGATGGTGATCGCTACCGCATGTACTATCGCGGGTGGCAGATCACCTTCACCCCCGGGAAGGCGCGCACGAGCAACAATTTTCTTTGTTTTGCCGGGAGCGACGATGGCATTCACTGGCGCCGGCCCGAACTCGGCCTGCATGAGTTCCAAGGCTCGAAGGCGAACAACATCGTACTGCTCAGCGGCACGTTTCAGGGGGTGAACGCTGATGCCGGGCACCCGGCGGTGTTCAAGGACGAGAATCCCGCGGCCAAGCCGACGGAGCGCTACAAGGCGATCATCCGTTCGAAGAAGCCGCTGGGCTTGCTGGCCTTCGCCTCGCCGGACGGGCTTCATTGGTCGCCCATGAGCACCGCGCCCGTGATCACCGACGGCGCGTTCGACTCGCAGAACCTGGCGTTTTGGGACGGTGTGCGCGGTGAGTACCGGGCGTATTGGCGCTACTTCACCGGCGGCGTGACCAACGACAACGACTGGAAACCCAAGGGCATTCGCTCCATCCGGACGGCCACTTCGAAGGATTTCATCCATTGGAGCCGGCAGGCGGATCTGCGCTATGTCGATTCGCCGCCGGAGCAGCTCTACACCAATGCCGTCAAGCCCTACGACCGGGCCCCCCATCTGTTGATCGGGCTCCCCCAGCGCTACGTCGAGCGCGGGTGGTCCGATTCGATGCGGGCGCTGCCGGACCAGGCGCACCGGGAGTTGAAGGCGGGCATCGTCGAGCGCTACGGCACCGCGATCTGCGAGAGTCTCCTGATGGCCAGCCGGGATGGCGTGGAATTCAAGCGCTGGAATGAGGCCTTCATCCGGCCCGGCATCGAACGTGAGGGAACGTGGCATTATCCGCACCAGCTCGCCGGTTGGCATCTCGTGGAGACAAAGTCGGCGCTGGAGGGTGCGCCCAACGAACTCTCGCTCTATGCGATCGAAAGCTACGGGGTCGGCACGAGCAGCACGCTCCGCCGCTATACGCTGCGGCTCGATGGCTTCGTTTCGGCGCAGGCGCCGATGAGCGGGGGCGAGGTCATCAGCAAACCGATCCGATTCGCGGGCCGGAGCCTTAATCTCAATTTTTCCACCTCGGCCGCGGGGAACATCCGGGTCGAACTTCAGGACGAAAAGGGGAGGCCGTTGCCCGGTTTCGCGTTGGAAGATTGTCCGCCGATTTTCGGCGATACCCTCGATCGGGCGGTCGGGTGGACGGGTGGGGGCGACGTGAGTGCGTTGGCGGGCAAGCCCATCCGCCTGCGTTTTGAGCTCAAGGACAGCGATCTCTTTTCGTTTCAATTCAAGTAGGCCGGTCTGGCCGCCGGCCTTCCCGCGAACCGGCAATGTGCGCGCCGCCTGGCCGAGAATGGCTGTCAGGTCATCATCCCGACCCTGGCGGATCGGGCGGACACCTTTACCGGCAGCCCACTGGTCAATCGCAGCGTCAACCAGCCGCATCGCGCGTGGATTTACCGCCAGGCCTTTGTGCTGGGCCGGCACGTGATCGGCTATGAAATCCACAAGATCCTCTCGGCGGTGGACTGGCTGAGCCGGCAGGAGCCGGGTTCGCGTCTCGGTATCGGCGTCGTTGGCTGGGGTGAAGGCGGCCTGCTGCGGGAGTTTGGCGACGCCGAGATCGCGCAACTGATCGTTCCCCGGGCTCTGTTGGTGGAGCATCCGACGGCGCCGGATGTGCAAGGACCGCCGGGGCCGCCAGCCGGTCGCACCGGTGCGACCCCGGGCCGGATCCGGACGTTTGATTTCAACGAGGTCCGGGCCGAATTCGAGCGCGCCCGGCGACTGGCCGGGTCGATGGCCGCGGGCATTCAGCTCCATCATGGAACCTCGGATACGGTGATCGGCCTGGTGGCCGAGGGCACGTTGCTGGCATTCCTGCGGGCGCTGCGGCCGCGCTCCCGCCCACTCGTCGAGCAGCCCAGGTGGACGGGCTACGAAGTGATGGTCGACCCTGTTTTCGGTCATCGTGGCCCAGCACGACCGCATCATCGATTGGTTGTCCAGCCAGCCCAATGTCGATACGTTCGGTCATGCCGAGCAGGCCGCCCTGATTGCGCCGCGTCCCTTCATGATCGAGCGCGGCTACGTCGATGGCGTCGGACTCGACGAGTGGGTGTCCTTCGAGTACGCGAAGGTCAACCGGCTCTATGCGAAACTTTGGATTCCAAAGCAGACGGAAATCGAATACTTTGACAGCCCGCACACCATCCATGGCGTCGGCACCATGACATTTCTCCATCGTCATCTCAATTGGCCGGAGCCCCAGCCCGCGCCAGAAAACAGCGGACGGCCATGATTGGCTTCGGAACTGAGCCGGGGGTAGGAGCCGGCTTGCAGGCGATTCCATGCCGTTCGGTACGGGTTTATCGCCTGCAAGCAGACTCCTACAAAAACCAACTCCGATCTTTGGCCATCACTTCTCCGACCGCGGCCCGTCAAAGGCCCCACGGGCGCCGTGGGTGGCGCGGCGCTTCAGCTAAAATCGTCGCGCACCCTACGATCCGGATCAATATCAACTCACCCCACCGTGACAAAGCTACCTTTCGAACTCTGACTCCCGACCAATGAACCTTCCCGATCGATTTCGATTCTTCGTCGCCGCAACGATCCTGGCGCTGGGTGCATGCGTCGCCCATGGCGCGACGGAAGTCCTGCCCGGCACCCAGCCTTTGGTCGGAGAACGGGATCTCTCCGACGAAATGATTGCCGGCATGACGCGGTTCCTCGACCGCGAGTTGGCGGCTTCGGTCGATCAACGCGGCGGCAAGTGGCACCCGGATTTCTCCAGTCGGGCCAACTACGAAAAATCCGTGACTCCCAATCGGGATCGATTCGCCCGGGTCATCGGGGTGATCGATTCGCGGGTGGCCGGCTCCGAGCCGGAGTTCGTGGCCACGGTATCCCGCCCCGCCATGCTGCTGGAGACGAACCGCTTCACGGCCTACGCGGTGCGGTGGCCCGTTCTGCCCGGGGTTTATGGCGAGGGCTTGTTGCTGCAACCCAAGGGCGAGGCGACGGCCCGGGTCGTCGCGATTCCGGACGCGGATCAAGCGCCCGAGGTCATCGCGGGAATCGGGGGAAGCTTGCCGCCCGCCCTGCAATTTGCGCGCCGTTTGGCGGAAGGCGGCTGCCAGGTCGTGGTTCCCACCCTGATCAGCCGGGAGCCCGTGTTTTCCGGCAATGCGGCGCTAAAACTTCACACCAACCAACCGCATCGCGAATGGATCTATCGGCAGGCCTACACGTTTGGGCGGCATGTGATCGGATACGAAGTGCAGAAAATTCTCGCCGCGGTGGATTGGTTCAACCGGCAGAATTCCACGCGGCGGGCGCCGATCGGCGTCGTGGGCTGGGGCGAGGGCGGACTCCTCGCATTCTATAGCGCCGCATTGGATCCGCGGATCGATGCGGTCGTGGTCAGCGGCTATTTCGACCGCCGGGAGGCAATCTGGGCCGAACCGATCTATCGGAATCTCTTCGGGCTGCTGCGGGAATTCGGCGACGCGGAAATCGCGAGCCTGATTGTTCCCCGGATCCTCTTCGTGGAGCCGTCGACATTTCCCAACGTCGGAGGTCCACCGGCGCCGCCAGCAGGTTCCGGGCGCGTCCGGGCGTCCGCCGCCCCCGGGCGGATCGCGACTCCGTCGCTGGCGAGCGTATCCGGAGAAGTCGAACGGGCGAAGCGGCGGGCCGGCTCGTTTGCGTCATCGATTCACGTGGTGACGGGCCGCGAGCCGCTGGCCGAGACCACCCTGAACCAGTTTCTCGGGCAACTGCGCCCCGGCGCCGCTCCCATCCCGCCGCCGGGCGCGATCCCGGAGTCGCCCGCCGGACCGGATTCTTTGGTTCGCCAGCGCCGGCAGGTCGAGGAACTCGAGCGTTACACCCAGCAACTGATCGAAGTTTCCCGTGAGGTGCGCGATCGCGATTTCTGGAAAAAGAACCCGCCCGTCGCGGCCGGTGCCTGGAGCGCCACGATGCAGCCCTACCGGGATCGACTGTGGGGCGAAGTGATCGGACGGCTGCCAGCGGGCCAGGCGGGATTGAATCCCCGTTCGCGGAAATTCGCCGACAACGCGTCGTGGACGGGCTACGAGGTCACACTCGACGTACTTCCCGACATGATCGTCTGGGGCTACCTGCTGCTGCCAAATGACCTCAAGCCGGGTGAGCGACGCCCGGTGATCGTTGCCCACCACGGCGGCGGCGGACTCCCCGGGGTCGTGGTCGACCGGAGCAGCCGCACGTACAAGGGTTTCGCCGCGCAGTTGGCCGACCGCGGGTATGTCGTGTTCGCGCCGCATTTCCCCTGGCGGGCGGGCGACCGCTATCGCGAACTGCAGCGGAAGGCCAATCCGCTCGGGCTTTCCGTGTTTTCGTTCATCCTCGCCGACCACGAGCGCCTCCTTGACTGGCTGACGGCGCAGCCGTGGGCGGATCCCAAGCGCATCGGACTTTATGGGTTGTCGTGGGGCGGCAAAGTCGCCGTGCGGGTGCCGGCGCTGCTGGAGCGGTATGCGCTGGCGATTCCGTCGGGGGACTTCAACGAGTGGATCTGGAAGAATGCCTCCACCGCGTATTCGAACAGCTACATGTTTGCGCCGGAGTATGAAATGTTCGATTTCAACCTGGGCATGACCTTCGGCTACGCCGAGATGGCGGCGATGATTGCACCCCGGCCCTTCATGGTGGAACGCGGCCACGACGACGGCGTCGGCATCGATGAATGGGTGGCGTTCGAATACGCGAAGGTGTACCGCCACTACGACAAATTGAAGATCCCGGAGAAATCCAGGATCGAATACTTTCGTGGCATCCACGAAATCCATGCGGTGGGCACCTTCGAGTTCATCGAGGAGCATTTCGGCCGGGCGAAGGCGACGGTGGCGGGCCGGCCATGATGAGCGCGAACCGGCCAGTCCGTTTTTGGAACCCGGTGGGCTGCAGGGTAATTGGGCGTCCAGAAAGCCCGGTCATTCTTGGCCGTAACGATTCAGTCGAATGTAGCAGCCGACCTAAGGAGGCTGAACGTGTGGTGAACCGCACTCGACGGCCTCGTTACCTCGGCAGCTACGACCTTGCCGCGCGTTTGACTGCATGGATGCAGTTGTTGTTGCTCCTTGGTCCCGGCGCCGCGCCCGGGCCAGCGCACGAGAGCACGTTTCACCGGTTCGAGCGGTTGCTGGATGCGCGGGAAACGGTTGCCCTGGCGAGGACTTCGTCGTTGCACCAAGACACTGCGGCAGGCGCGGGCGGGCAACGCGAAGGCCGGTTGACGCTCAGACTCGTTGACGCGGAGACGAAGCAGCCTTTGCCGGGCCTCGTGCGTATTGTCGGTGCGAGCGGGCGAGGCGTCGAGTTGCCCGGATTGTTGAGTCGTGGCCTCAAATTGCGCGCCGCTCACCCCGGCAAGGAATGGTACGTCCTGCCCGAACCGGGTGTCGTTGCGGTCCCGCGCGAGCAGTTGCGCATCGAGGCTTTTTCGGGTCTTGAAACCGAACTGGCGATCACGACGGTAGACCTGCGCGAGTCGTCCGGCCGTGAGCTGGTCGTCCCGCTCCAGCGTTTCCTTTCGGCCGGGCGTCTCGGCTGGCGCAGTGGCAACACGCACCTGCATGTGCGAGGCATGACCCGCGGGCAAGCCGACGAGTATTTGCGCACGCTGCCGACGGGCGACGGCGTCGAATTGATCTTTGTCTCCCACCTGGCCCGCGCCAAGGAAGACAGGGATTACATATCGAATTCCTATGCCCGGGCGGACTTGGAGGCGCTTTCGTCCTCAATCTTGCGCTTCGGGAATGGCGAGGAGCACCGGCACAATTTCGGCTCGGGCGGCGAGGGTTACGGACACGTGATGTTTCTGGATCTGCCAAGTCTCGTTCACCCGGTGAGCATCGGTGCGGGCATCACCGGCGGCGGGCCGGACTATCCGCCGCTGCGCCGCGGCATCGACCAGGCGCGGGCCCAGGGCGCCACGATTGTCTGGTGCCACAATGCCTTCGGATTCGAGCATGCGCCCGATTGGATTTCCGGCCGCTTGCACGCGCACAATATCTTCGACGGTGGAAGCCAGGGCAGTTATGCGCACACGTATTATCGGTTCCTCAATCTCGGCCTGAAGGTCTCTTTTTCCACCGGCACGGACTGGTTCATGTACGATTTTTCGCGGGTGTACGTGCAACTGAAAGAGCCGTTGACCGTGCAAAACTGGTTGCGGGGACTCGCCGCCGGCAGAACCTTCATCACCAACGGACCGCTTTTGGAATTGCAGGCCGGCCGGCACCAGGTTGGCGACACCGTGGCGCTCCGTGGGCCCGAACGGATCGCCATTCGAGCCCGCGCCACGGGCCGCTCCAATTTCCAGGCTTTGGAATTGGTCCACAACGGCCGCGTCGTACATCGCGCCCCCAGCCGGGCCGTTCGCGGACACTTCGTCGCGGAGCTGGAGTATCCGCTGGCGGTCGAGCACTCCGGTTGGGTGGCCGCGCGGACGAGCGGGGGAGCGCTGGATACCGACGGTCTTCCCGTGGTTCCGTCCGGGCTGCCGATCAACCGGGGTGGGGCGGGCCGGAACGAATTGGGCGAGGCGCTTTTCTCGCACACCAGCGCCATTTACTTCGACCTGACGGGCCGGCCGCTGTTCGATCGCGCGGCCGCCCAGGCATTGATGGAAGAGATGGAAAAGAACCTGCGGACGATTCAAGCGAAGGCGCGGTTTGACGACGAACAACAACGGGCGGAAGTAACCGGCATCTATCGTGACGCCATCGAGCAGCTGCGCCACCGGCCCAACATCCTTCTCGTGGTCGCCGACGACCTGGGTTACGGCGACCTGGCGTGCTTTGGGCACTCCGAGATTAAAACTCCCAATCTCGATCGCCTCGCAGAGGCTGGACTCAAGCTGACTCACTGCTACTCCGCGGCCGCAAACTGCTCGCCCGCCCGCGCGGCAATCATGACCGGACGCACTCCCTACCGCGTGGGTATTTACAACCAGCTTTCCATGATGACGCCCGTGCATCTTCGCGCCGGCGAAATCACCGTGGCGTCGCTCTTCAAGCAGGCCGGCTACGCCACGGCGCAGGTCGGCAAGTGGCACCTGAACGGGCTCTTCAACCTCCCGGGCCAGCCGCAACCAAACGACCACGGTTTCGACCATTGGTTCGCCGTCCAGAACAACGCACTGCCGAACCACCGCAACCCGTATAATTTTGTGCGCAATGGCATTCCCCAGGGACCTATTGTCGGCTACTCCAGCGCGATCGTCGCCAACGAGGCCATCGCCTGGCTCACAACGCTCCGCGACAAGTCCAAGCCCTTCTTCCTGTACGTTGCCTTCAACGAGCCCCACGAACCCATTGCCACCGACCCGCGCTTTCAGTCTCTCTATCAAGACAAACACCCCGACGACCCAAGCCGCGTCGCCTACTACGGGAATGTCACGCAGATGGACGACGCGCTCGGCCGGATTCTCCAGACGCTCGATTCCCATGACCTCGCCAAAGACACTGTCGTTTGGTTCACCTCGGATAACGGTCCCGCCCGCACCCGCTGGCACAACGCCGGTTCGACTGCCGGCCTCCGGGAATTCAAGGGCCATCTCTACGAGGGCGGCATCCGTGTGCCCGGAATCGTCCGCTGGCCGGGAAACATCAAGCCGGGCCGGAGCAGCGCCCAGCCGGTGAGCGGGGTGGACGTCCTGCCGACGCTCTGCCAGATCGCCGGCATTGCCGCGCCATCAAACCGGAAGCTCGATGGCGCCAGCATTGTCCCGGTGCTGCTCGGCAACGGCGCGGTGCAGCGGACGAAGCCTTTGTTTTGGGAATTCATCTGGGCCGGGTCCAGACCGCAGGTCGCCCTGCGCGACGGCCGCTGGAAGCTGCTCGCGGCCCTCGATGGCCCCAAGCCCAAGCCGGCCGAGTGGACCGAGGTCAACATGCAGTTGATCAAGACGGCGCGCCTCACTGGTTTCGAGCTCTACGATCTCGACCAAGATCCGGCGGAAAAAACCGACCTGGCTGCGGCCAATCCCGAAAAACTCGCCGAGCTCAGGAAGAACATGGAAGCGATTCACGCCGATGTCCGGGCGGAAGGTCCGGTCTGGCCGCCCTTCGTCGATCCGCGATACGAACAACTCCGCATCGAATGGCCGGATTATGTGGCCAGGCCGTTGAGATAAGAGAGACGCAGATGTAGGAGCCTGCTTGCAGGCGATGGTTTGTCGTGGTACAAACTTTCCCGTACGTTGTTTCGGATCTCACAGACTGGAAAGCCGGTGCCACGAAATCGCCTGCAAGCAGGCTCCTACAATAACCTTGCATAGTCTTTTGTCGGCGCGATCGGACCTTCGCCAACCATCGGAGGGCCGGGCTCCGCCGAGGCCGAAATATCGCCGGCAACGAAGCGACCTCGACGGAGCTCGGCTCTCCAGGGACGAAAAAAATATATGAAATCGAGCATCAACAGATATCCGATGAACCGCGCTCGGCAGATTCGTCGCGGTGCAATAGCGGTCTCCTCGAACACGGCCATGAGACCGTGGTGGCCGATGAGACTCGCGAGTGTCATCTCCCTGACCGCCCTCGGCTGGCCGCATGCGCTGCCCGCCCATCCGGATCATGGGGTCGCGCTGGCGCTGCAGCCGGCGGGGACGGAGCAGCCCATCGGCGTTCCTGGCATTGCGCGGGGCGAAGCGAGACTTGCGGTCACGATCCTCGACGCCAAGACGGGTGAACCAACGCCGGTTCGGGTACGCATTACGGGCGAAGATGGCAAGCCGCTCGGCTTGCCCATGCCGCGAAACGCGCCCGGTGCGGCGGAGGCCCGGCTCGCTTTTCCCGGTTCGGTCGTCGGCCTGCCGCCGGAAGCCATCGGCGTGATGTACGGGCCGAACGATTCGGCGCAGGGCTATGCGTTTCAACCGGACGGCGCATTCTACGTCAGTGGGTCGTTCGACATGCCGATGCCGGCGGGCAAGTTTCGTGTTACGCTGACCAAGGGATACGAGTTCATTCGAGAATCCGAGGAGCTGGTGTTGAAGGCGGGCGATCATGTGGCGCGAAAGTATTCGCTTCGCCGCTGGGTCGACATGCCGGCACGAGGTTGGTACTCGGCGGACGACCATATTCACCTCCGGCGCTCGCCCCGCGAAAACCCGCTGATCCTCGACTGGATTGCGGCCGAGGATGTCCATGTCGGCGTTCTCCTGCAGATGGGGGATTTTTGGACAACCTATTTTTCGCAGTATGCCTGGGGCGAAAAGGGGCGTTATGGCGCGGGCGGGTATATTCTCACGCCGGGCCAGGAGGAACCGCGCACCCATGAACTCGGGCACACCATTTCGGTGGGGGCCGAAAGATTCGTGCGGTTTCAGGACGACTATTATTCCTACGACCGGGTTTTTGACCGGGTTCATGAACTCGGGGGCGTCTCCGGTTATGCGCATTCCGCCATGTCGTTCCATGGTTATCGCGGCATGTCCCTGGATGTGCTGGCCGGGAAGATCGACTTCCTGGAAGTCATGCAGTTTTGCGTGCCGCAGGGGCCGCTGGCATTGGACCATTATTATCGGTTTCTGGATCTCGGCTATAAGTTGACGGCCCTGGGTGGGTCGGACTTTCCGTGGTGCGGTCGCGGCCAGCGGCCCGGCGAAGAGCAGGTTGGACCCCAGATCGGCGACGCCCGGTTTTATACCTACGCCGGCCAGCCGTTTTCCTTCGCGCGCTGGCTGGAAGGGGTGAAAGCCGGCAATACCTTTGTCACGACCGGACCGATGCTGGATTTCCAGGTCAACGGCCGCCTTCCCGGTTCATCTTTGGACGTAAAGGCCGGAACCAAGCTGCGCATTTCAGCGACGGCGTACGGGCATCAGCCGCAGATCCCGCTCAAACGCCTGCAGATTATCGGACACGGGAAAGTTCTGGCTGAGGTGACTGCCGGCGAGCCGGGACAGAATCCCGGTCGGCTGTCTGTCGACCTCGAACTCGGGGTGGAACATGGAATCTGGCTGGCGGCTCGCACGGATGCCGGGGTGGCGCAGCTCGCCCATACGACGCCGGTCTATGTGACGGTCAACGGCGACGGATTCCACAATCGGGCCAATCTGGCGCCGCAGATCGAACTCACGAAACGCTACCTGCAGGAGATTCGAGATCTGTTCAATTCTCCCGCCTCGCGCGACGAGCGTCAGGCCTTGCGCTCGACTCCCAGTCCGGCGCTCTATCCCGGCGCCAGGGCACGGCTGGAGCGTCGCGTCGCCGAGGCGGAAGCGAAACTCGAGGAACTGCGCGGGCGGCGGTGATGGAGAACGTTTCGTTTTGATTTCGTACATGTAGGCCGCCAGCTCGCTGGCGCGGGTTTGGCGGACCAAGCATGCCCGCGAATCACTCGTGTCTTGAATCCGACGTGAGTGCGTTCGCGGACATGCGTTCGCTATCCCTGAAAAAACACGCAGGCGCCGGAGATTTCTTGGCCACAAAAAGGCACGAAAGATCAAGGGCACCAGCTGAAGCGTGCGTCGCGCTTATAAGCGCGCGAAAGATTTCCGCCGCGGCTGCAGGCATTTTTGCGCCTTTTTGTGGCCAAGGCTTTGGTGGCTTGAGTTTGGTTGCGGCTGCGCCACGCCAGGTGATCCGCGGTGGGTTTGAAGTGCTGAATCTGGGATCACCCCTATTCCTCACCGTCCCAATAATCGACGTCGTCGATGCGGAAAAACTTTCGCGGCGCGCGGAGGCCCCACTTGTTGGAGTCGGGATAATACCAGTAGTCGACCGGCGGGTTGTCGGCGACAAGATAGAACAGGAGATCGGTGTCACCGGTGTTGGTGAACTGGTGGGCGGTGGTTGGGGGGTGGATGAAGGCGTCGCCTGCGTGCACCGGAGTTGCGGCATCGGTGGTGCGCACCGTGCCCGTGCCGCCGAGGATGACGAACATCTCCCACTGGGCGGCGTGGCGGTGAAACGGGCAACCGCATTGCCCCGGCCCAAGTTTGCCGAGTTCGAGATCGAACGGATGGCCGCCGAGACCCGCGGGCGTGTTGCGTTTTGCGCCGAGAGCAATGGACAGTTCTTTGCTGGCGCCGCGAAATTTCCCTTTCGGTGAATGCCACTCCTCCCACGCGAGACGGTCGGGGTGAAGTCTGCGCCGGGCGAAGGGCGCAATCTCGGGCGACGGCGGTGAGCCGGAGGGAACATACGGCGGCGCGCCGGTGACCGGAGCCTCCTCGCCATCGAAGTAGCAGACTTCGGCCATGCGGAAATATTTTCCCGGCGGGCGCAGGCCCCACTTGTGGGAGTCGGGATAGTGAAACGCGTCGAGATCGGGGTTGTCGGCGATGATGAAGACCTCGAGATCGATCGAACCCGTATTGATGAGCTGGTGCGGCTCGCCGGGCGGATGGACGAAGACCTCACCGGTCGTGATCGCGTGCGTCTCGCCGCTGGCGCGCACGGTGCCGTTGCCGGCCTGGACGACGAACAGTTCCCATTGGGCGAAGTGCGAATGGAACGGGCAGATGGCGGCGCCGGGCGGGATGCGGCGTATCTGCAGATCGAACGGGTGCCCGCCGCCCCACGTGCCGGTGTTGCGAAGCCCGCCGAGCGCGAGGGAAACGTTGCGGCAGAACGAGTGAAATTTGCGCGTGGGCGAGTGCTGCTCCTCCCAGGGGAGGTCGGGGATGTGGATGGTTTGCATGGGCGGGCGGGGCGGCTGGGCGGAGACCAATTCGCGATTTGACTCCGTGAAGTAAGATGGAATCTTACTCTCCATGACAACCTGCATTTCGAGCAAGGGCCAGATTGTGCTGCCGGCGGAGATTCGCCGGCGCGATGGAATCGAGTCTGGCCAGGAATTCGAAATCGAGCGGCTTGACCGGGGAGAATACCGGCTGGTGCGACTCGCCCGTCCGGCGAATACCGGCTTGGTTGACTGCTTGCTGGCCTGCCCGGAAAAGGGCTTCTTCAGCCCGGTCGCTTCGGAATCGACCGACACGTTGTGACTTTCCTGGTCGATGCGAATGTGCTCGGTGAGGCGACCAAGCCTGCACCCGACGCCAGGGTGGTCGATTGGCTGCGACGCAACGAGCGCGAGCTGGCGGTCGATCCGATCATTCTGGGTGAGATTCGATTCGGGATTCACCGGTTGACCGCGTCGCGAAGGCGGCAGGCGCTCGAGCGTTGGTTCGACGAGGTCGTGCGCCGAATTCACTGCCTGCCGTGGGAGGCGGCGACCGGGCTGCGCTGGGCGAAGTTGCTGGCCGACCTGCGGCGCCGGGGCGAGGCGATGCCGATCACGGACAGCATGATTGCGGCGACGGCGTTGACGCATGGGCTGACCGTGGCCACCCGCAACACCCGCGATTTCACGAAGGCGCGCGTGTCCGTCTTGGATCCGTTTGCGTGAGTTGGGTGGGTGGGGTGATGACTTGGGGCGCCCCAGTGTAGCTTCGAGCGTAGCGACGAGCGTGAGCGAGTGGAGCCCGGAATCTTCCGCAAATGACAGACCGCGCCGTCCTGCACGCCGAGACAGACGGGATTCTCGTCACAGAGTGCACAGAGGCCCAACCCGAGGCCACAGAGCAACGCCGCCAGGCTTTCTTGCCGCGGGTAACTTGGCGCGGCGCCGCCGCAGCCAAATGAAACGCCCCAATCATTTTAACCGCGGAAAACGCAGATGGAGCGGATAAAGGCAGACGAGTCGCCGAAGGCATCCGCGAAATCCGCGTAAACCGCCGTCAGTGGATTGACAAGGATCGTCGCAGTAACGCGACCTCCGGGCGCGTTTCTTCAGCGAACAAGGCCAGCCGGCGTCCAGCCGCCTTCGCCAAGGCTTCGGCGCGCCACGAGTCCCTTGCCGCGTCGTAGCCCGTAGGGCGAAGACGGGAGGTCGCCAGCCTGCCTGTTGGTGATCGTCGGTTCACTCGATTAGCCGCAACGATGCAGTTGGATGTAGCAGCCGACGTAAGGAGGCTGGACGGGAAAAGAACCGCACTCGCCAGCCTCGTGACCTCGGCTGCTACGCCATTCCTTGTTTATCGAATGCATGGATACGTATTGGCCAAGTGGGGCCGACTGCATGGACACACTCTGACATGGGTCGATCCGCGAACTCCCTGCCGGATCGATTGCTTTACCGTTCACGCGATCAGATTGCGGCTACGACGCGCTGCGAAAGTTCCGGGCCAACGGCTTCGTGCCTCCGGCCTGATTCTTCCCCGTTCGCTCCGCTCAGGGCTACGACATTAAACCACTCAGAATGACAGGCCAGGTTTGAAGACACCCCGGTTTGCGAAGACAAAAAAGGCCGCCTCGCGGCGGCCTGTGATGATTCCTCAAACCAGCAAGATTCTCAGTTCGTGATGTCGAACGTCGTGCTCTCCTCGCGGATCGGCACATAGACCTTGTACCATTCCTTTTGCGCCGGGCTGTCGGCATACGCCTTGAGCGCCGCCTCGTCGACGAACTCCATCACAAAGGCGTTGGCTTTGCCGCCCTGGACTTTGATGGATCTCGTCCACACGCGCGTGATGCCCTTGAACTTCGTCGGCAGCGCCTTGACGCCGTCAAGCGCGGCTTTGATTTGCTCGGGCGTGGTGCCGGCCTTCCACGAAACCGTGACCACGTGGATCACGGATTTGGGTGCAGTTTGCGCCGCAGCAGTCGCCGCGCCCAGCGTGAGCAGGCCGGCAGTCATCAGGATTAGGATCAGTTTTTTCATAGGATTATTATCTTTGGGTGGTGGGTGTTCGCCTGGCTGCCAGGCTGGACCAGTATTCACAAACGGGCAAGGGGTGTGCTCGTGTCCGCGGGTTGTTGTCAATGGCGGAGTGAATTAGAGTCCCGACGGACGCTGGAGCGAATTCGGATTCTCGCCCGCGCGGAGGGAGATGGCTGCCCCCTCGGGGCCCAGTTCGAGGCACTCAAAGAGGTTTCGCACACATTGGCCCAGCCGATCGGAGGCGAATCCGCCCCTTTCGATGGCGTCGACCAGCCTCCGGCCGAGCCCCGCCGCGCGGTCGCGGATGCGATTCGCGGATTCACCGTCCGGGTTTTCGCCGAGATCGAAACAGGGAGCGAGCAAGTCCTCGAGTTCCTTCGCAACCTGCCGCACCGCGTCCGCCTCGGGCCCGGGGCCGGGCACCCGTGTCGGAATCAGCAGAACAATTCGCCGCGCCACGCGCCCGGCGTGGGGCAGATTCAGCGGAATGCGAAAATGCGGAATGCCTTCAGCGTCCTTACTTGATCTCGTAGAACAATCCACGGGTCTGAAATTCCTTCGGCTTGTCCGTGAGCCAGTCGAGATGCGTTGGCTTAAGGTCCGCAGCGGGAAACATTTTGCCTTCGATGCTGGTGGCGCCCAGGCGGTCGCGGCAGAGGAGGCCAAGGCGCGTGGCGCCGAGGCCCGAAAGCTTGGCGGCCAGTTCCGCGACATCTTCGACCTCGACATACGTCGTGGTCGTCGTCGAGAAGCCTTTCTTGATCTTGGCCCTGGGGGTGAACAATCCGATTCGTTTTTTCATGGTGGGAAGAGTGAGGAATCCCTAATGGGAAGCGACTCTCTGCCAAGACATAAAGCAGCTAACATTTTGCGACTCGCAAATTTGGGAGCGGGCGACCGCCATTACTCCCGCCACACCGTCACCCCGGCGGTCGGGACCTCGCGCGTGCCGAGGAGGATCTTCGCTTGCGCGGGAATCGGCGCCGGTTGCGTTTTCTCGGTCGAATTGGTCGCGACCCACAGGCCGTCCCGCCAGTCGACGATGAAGCCTTCGGCGAGATTTTCCGTCGCGACGCCGGCGCGGGCGAAGACGTCGCGCACCAACTGGGCCTCGAGCGACCCCGTCAGCGAATCGACGCCGACGTAGGTGACGCTGCCTTTGCCGAGCCGGCGGGTGATTGCGGCGATACTGCCGGCGTAGTACTGGTCGGCGTAGGTCGCGAGCGCCGTCGTGCCGGCGCGCGGCTCGAGGACCTCGCCCCAAGTGAACCAATCGTGGGTTTGCCCGCCGGCCTTCACCCGCGCGACATTCGGTGCGGGCAGGGTGTCGTAGAACTTGATGCTCGCCCCAATGAGATCGTGGATCGGCGCCGCCCAAGCGGCCTCCCAGAGGTGACCGCGTCGAACCAGCGTTGCGCATCGAGCATGTGGTGGGGGTTGAACTGGGCGACGAACTCCCGGGTGTTCGGCAGGCGGATTTGGTCGAAACGCTGGTACAGCTGCGACCAGAAGGCGTTGCCCCAGTCGCGATTCAACGCGGCGATCTCCCCGTATTTGTTTTTCAGCCACGCCTGAAACTTCCGCTGGCACGCGTCGCAGAAGCAGGGCTCCTTGCCATAGTGCGTGAGCTCGTTGTCGAGCTGCCAGCCCCAAACGCGCGCATCTTTTCCGTAACGGCGGCCGAGTTCGCCGACGATCTTCGCCACGTAGCGCCGGTAGGTTTCGACGCTCCAGCAAGCGTGCTGCCGCGTGCCGTGGACCTGGCGGCGGCCGCTCGCGTCGACCATCAGGACATCGGGATGAGCCTCGGTGAGCCAGATGGGCGGCGCGGGGGTCGGAGTGCAGAGGACGACCTTCAGGCCCTGTTCGGCGGCGAGGGCGACATTGCGGTCCAGCCAGGCGAAGTCGAAGTGGCCCTCGGTCGGCTCCATGAACGCCCACGCGAACTCGCCCAGGTGGCCGAATTCCATCCCGAGCTTCTTGATGTTGGCCATGTCGCGGGGCCACTGCGCGGCCGGCCAGGCTTCGGGATAATAGTACACGCCGATGTTCATCAGATCGGCGGGCGGAAACTTGAAAGCGGCGGCGGTGGGCTGGGCGGGCATGGCGGGCGCGAGATAACAGAGCGTAATGGTGGCGAGGGCGCGAAGCAGAATGCGTTTCATGGGACGGCGCGCTGATGCTGCCACTACCGGTCCGTGGAGGAAACACAAAGATCGGATGACAGTCCGGCGGCCGCCAGCGGACTGCGTCCGCCGGCGGTCAAAGAAAACGGCGGCGCCGATTTCAGCTCACACCGGCTCGTCGATCACCGGATTCGTCAGCGTGCCGATTTTTTCGATCTCGATGCTCACGGTGTCGCCGGCCTTGAGCCACACCGGCGGCTGGCGCGCGAAACCGACGCCGTGCGGCGTGCCGGTCATGATGACCGTGCCGGGCAGGAGCGTCTTGCTGCCACTGAGAAATTCGACGATCGCGGCCACGTCGAAGATCATGTCGTCGGTGTTCCAGTCCTGCATCGCGTCGCCGTTGAGGATCGTGCGGATGCGGAGGCTGTTCGGATTGGGGATCTCGTCTTTCGTGACGAGCACGGGGCCGAGCGGGCAGAAGGTGTCGAAGCTCTTGCCCTGGCACCACTGGCCGCCGCCGCCGTCGCGCTGCCAGTCGCGGGCCGAGACATCGTTGCCGCAGGTGTAGCCGAGCACGTAGTCGAGCGCGTGGGCGCGCGGGACATTCTTGCACCGGCGGCCAATCACCACCGCGAGTTCGCATTCGTAATCCACCTTCGTGCTTGCGAGTTTCACCGGCAGCTCGATCGCGTCCCCGGGATGCTGGAGCGAACTGGTCGCCTTGATGAACAGCACCGGGTGCGCCGGCGGTGGGTGGCCGCCTTCGGCCGCGTGTTTCTTGTAGTTAAGACCGATGGCGAGGATGTTCGCCGGCACCACGGGCGCGAGAAGCTTGCCGGGCGTGACGGCGCGGTCGGTGACGCGGAAATCGGCGAAGATGTCGCCCGCGATTTCGCGGGCGGAACCGTCCGGTTGCAGCGCGGCGTAGGCGGGCCCGGCGGGAGTGAGGTGGCGGATGATTTTCATGGAACGTCTTTCGGTTGCAGTCGAGGGAAGCTTCCCGGAGGCCGCTTCGGAAGGCGATGATGCGGGTGTTCTTTACCGCGGGTTTGGGACAATTGACGACGCGAAAGTGAAGACGGCATCGAGATCCCTCCTGCGGTCTTCATCAGGTTGACGACGCGACACCGGCCCGCACCGCGATCCACTCGTCGATGAGCGTTTCGAGGATCTCGAGCGGCACGGCGCCGTTCTTCAGGACGACATCGTGAAATTCGCGCCGGTCAAATCGCGGACCGAGTGCTTTTTCCGCCCGGCGGCGCAGCTCCTGGATTTTCAACATGCCGATCTTGTAGGCGCAGGCCTGGCCGGGGTTGACGATGTAGCGCTCAACCTCGGACACCACGCTGGCTTCGGCCATGCCGGTGTGCTCAACCATGTAGCGGATGGCCTGCTCCCGCGGCCAGCGCTTGAAGTGGAGGCCGGTGTCAACGACCAGCCGGACGGCGCGCATCATCTCGTCTTGCAGGCGGCCGAGGCTGCTGTAGGGGTCATCCTGGTACAGTCCCATCTCGACCGCGAGCCATTCGGTATAAAGGGCCCAGCCTTCGATATAGGCGGTGAACGGGAGCAGGCTGCGGAAGGTGGGCAGGCCTTTCGTCTCCTGCGCGATTGCCAGCTGGAAATGGTGGCCCGGCACGCCTTCGTGGTAGGCAAGCGTCTTCATGTTGAATTTCGGCACCTCGCCCATGTCGCGTAAGTTGGCGTAGAACACGCCGGGGCGGGAGCCGTCGAGCGCCGGTCGCTGGTAGTAAGCGCCGGGCGCGGTGGCCTCCTTGAACTCCGGGATGCGGCGGATCTCAATCTTCGCCTTCGGGGCGAGGCCGATGACGTCGCGCGAACGCACGAGCGCCTCCTCGATCAGCCGCGTGTACTCGGCGAGCGCGGCCTGCCGGCCCGCGTCGTCGTTGGCGTGGAGAAAGCGCGGCTCCCGGGCCAGGCGCTGCAGCCACTCGCCCGGCGTGCCGCCAGTGTGGCCCTGCGCGTCGAGGATGGCGCGCATTTCGGCCGCAATGCGCGCGACCTCGCGGAGCCCGAGTTCATGCACCTCCTGCGGGGTCATTTTCGTCGTCGTGAAGGTGCGGAGCTGGTGCGCGTAGAACGCGTCTCCCTCCGGCAGTTTCCACACGCCGTCGTCGGTGGAGGTCTTCGGCTCGAGCGCCGCGAGGGTGTCGATCAAGCGCCGGTAAGCGGGGTAGACGCCGCTGGTAATCGCAGCCTCGGCGCGGGACTTGAGGGCGGCTTTGTCGGCGTCGGGCAGGTTCGTGAGTTCGTCGACCTTTTTGGCGAAGGTGGTGAAGAGGACGTTTTCCCGGGGCGGCTTGGCGACGAAACGGCGCATCTCGGTGAGCACGCGTTGCACGACGAAGCGCGGCGGCGTGATCCGGCGCTCCTCCCGGTAACGGAGGCCGGCGATCACCTGGTCGAACTTGCGGCCCCACTCGCCCAGGCGGGCGAGGTAATGCTCGGCGCCCTTGCGATCGGGGATGCGGTGGATGTTGATCATGAAGTCCGGCTGGCCGCTCTGGATGCCGAACAGCTGGTTGACGGGATAATTGTGAAAGGCGAATCTGCCGCCCTCGATGAGGTTTTCGAGATACCAGGTCAGGATGCGGGTGGAGAGGCGTTCGGCGGGACTCTGGCGCCCGAGATCGTAACGGGCGAGATCGGCGAGGTTCCGCCGCGCACGCTCCAAGTCCTTCAGAACCCGATCGACGGAGGCGTCGTTGAGATGCGCGTTGTGCGCCCGGTAGCCGAATTTCTCCGCGGTGCCGACCGACGACAACAGCTCCGGGTTCTCGAGCGCGTAGGAGACGAAGACCTTTTCGTAGAACAGCCGCAGGCTCCACGGCCGGAACCAGACGAGATTGATGGCGAAGACGGCGAGCCCGACGAAAACGACCACGGCCAGCCCGCCGGCGATTTGGAGGATCTTTCTCAGCATCCGGCCGGATGGTGCGAATGATGATCGCGAATGCGAGCCCCTAAACCACACCCGGCCGGCGACGAGTGCACCCCGGTTTCTGGACCAGCCGGAAATGCGCCGATTACAGCCGTGAGGTTATTGGGGACGCGACGCCCCCGTCGCGTGGGTCGCAACCGCGACGGGGGCGTCGCGGCTCCAGGGTCCAGAAGTGGGGTGCGCCGGCCGGCGACCATCCGGCTTCGCGCGGGAGCGGTGGCTCACTCCACCCGGACGATGCCCTCCATGTACGGGTGGGGCGTGCAATAGTAGCGATACTCGCCTTTTTTCTCGAGCACCTTGCTCCATTTTTCCCCGTGACCGAGCATCTTGGATTCGATGTTGTCGGGCCCCTGGCTGGTCACCACATCGTGGACGCCGGCGAACTCGCCGTTGTAAAACGTGAACACATCCTCGTTGATCCACTCGACGGTGGTGCCGGACGGGATGACCGCGACCTTCGGCCAGTAGGAATTGCCGATGATTTGGACGCGGAGCTTTTTTTCGCCCGCTGGCAGCCGGTAGGGATTCTCCAACTCGTCCGAACCAGGCTGGAAGGGCGAGATGGTTCGCACCGCCTTGGCCTTCAGCTTTTCGAATTCTTCCGGCGGGTATTGCGGGCCGTCGGCGAGCACGACGGTGTCGCGCACCGCGTCCTTGGTGGCCTGCAGGATGCCGATGGCGCCGCGCGTGGCGCTGCCGAAGGCGTGCGTGACGATCAGATACGCCCCCTCGTCCGGTGGCACGCGGAAGTCGACCACCCAGGAGTCGGACGGCCCGGCGAGCACCGTCTGGCCGCCGGCGAAGGTGTTGGCCGGGGTGGGCGTGCCCTGCCAGTAGGCGTAGTCCCAGATGATGCCGACGAGGTGAAACGTGGCCATCTGGTTGGGGCCGACGTTGAGAAAATTGACGCGCACGAAATCCCCCGGGCGCGCCTTGATCGGGCTTTCGGCGTAGCGGAACAGTTTGCCGTTAAACATGGTGTACGCGGCGCGGCCCTCCACGGCGTCCTTGCCGCTGCTGAACAGCTCGTGCTGGACGAGGTAGATTTCGACGTCCGGTTTGCGGCCCATGACTTCCTCCATCTTGAATTTCACCGTCTTCGGTTTGACGACGAGCATGCCGTACTGGCCGAGCAGCGTGTGCATCGGGATGGCATGGCCGCCCGGCGCGCAATGATACATGTAGACGCCGGGGTGGTTGACGCGGAGCGTATGGACCCGGCTCTGGCTGGGCGGGATGCGGCCGAAATATTTCGAGGTCTGCGTATAGGCCGCGTGGATCGAGAGACCGTGAGGGACGTCGCCCTTGTTGACGGCCGTGAATTCGATCACATCTCCCTCCTCGGCGATGAGGGTTGGGCCCGGGATCGAGCCGTTGACGGTGAAGCCGCTGTAGATGACGCCATTGCCGAGGAACACCTCGCCCTCGGACATCACGAGCGTAAATTTCTTGTCCGGTGTGGTGCCGGGCGGCACGTAGCTGGTTTCCCAGATGCCGAGTTTCTTGTCGCGGTCGATGATTGCCTGGAACGGGTGCGGGCCAGGCGCGGCGGCGGCAGCTGCTGCGGCGCTGCCGGCGGCAGGTGCTGCCGCGCTGCTCGCGGCTGGGGCTGCGGCGGCCGGGGCGGCGGCGACACGCAGTGGGCCGGTTGGCGCGGCGAGAGCGCCCATGGTCGCAGCGAGCATGCGTTGGGCTCCCTCCCAGCCGGAATTGTTGATCAGGGAAACCATTTCCGCGGCGTGGGCGGACGCCTTGTCGCCGGTGAGCAGGCGTCTGGCCATCAGCGGTGCGCAGGCTTCGCAGGCTTGGGCCCGCGATGCGAGCAGGAGCGCCGCGAGCAGCCCGGTGCGGGTGAGGATGCGCCACCGCGTGCGATTCTTGGTCAGTGTTTTCATGGAGGTAGGAGCCGGGTTGCAGAAATTCCCGCCGCCGCGCCGGAGCGACGGCACGCCCAAACGTCGGAGTCGTATGCGGTTGATGATAACCGTTCGACCGGATGCGGACCTTGACGCGGATCAAGGTTGGGTGCGGATTCTGCGGCTCGATCTCGCGGCGGCGAAATTCGCGGCGTCTGACCATGCCCTTCCGGCGGACGGGACATTTGCCGCTTCTCTCCGCCCCGGCTTCTGTTAGTTGCGTTTCCGTGAACGCGGGTGTGATGGCCAGACGCGATCGGGTGTCCGGCTGAAGGACCGTTGTCCGGCCGACTGCGGCTGGGCACCGCGCCCGGTTACAATCAACGCCATCACTGCATGAAAACCACCGCTTTGGATCTCCTGGTATATCCCGCGCTGCTTGGCCTCTCCAGCGGATTTGCGGCCAGCGTCGACTATCACGCCGGCAAAACGCCGGCGGACCTCGCGTCGCAGCCGGCCTTCGCGGTGGAATGGCCGGAACGGGTCGATGCCGCTGCCGATGTCAGTTTCCTGCTCGAGGCGCCGGCCGGCAAATCCGGCCACATCCGGATCAAAGACGGCCATCTCGCCTATCCCGATGGCCGGCGTTTTCGGATCTGGGGGGTCAATGTCACCGGGCCGGGCGCGCTGCCGGCAAAGGAAAACGCTCCGCGCATCGCCGCCCACCTCGCCCGGTGTGGCGTCAACGGCGTGCGGTTTCACTTCCTCGACCGCCCGGCGCCCCGCGGCGTGATCGCGGCCGATCGCAACGACACGCGCGGGCTCGACGCTGCACAAATGGACCGGCTCGACTGGTTCATCGCGGCACTCAAGCAACGGGGCATTTACTCGGACCTGAACCTGAATGTCGGCCGTTCCTACCAAGCCGGCGACGGTGTGAAGGACCACGAGTTGCTCGGTTTCGCCAAGGCGCTGACGTTCTTCGATGCGCGCCTCCTGGAGTTGCAGCGCGAATACGCCCGGCAGCTTCTGACGCATCGGAATCCCTATACCGGCGCCACCTACGCGCAGGAGCCGGCCGTGATGTTGATCGAGTTCGTCAACGAAAACTCGCTGATCGAAGCCTGGAAGGACGGACGTTTGCGCGGGAAAAACACGCGCAAGAACCCCGGCACCTGGACCGACATCCCGGCGAGCTATGCCGCCGACCTGACGGATCGGTTCAACGCCTGGCTGCCGCCGAAATACGCGGCGGAGGTTCTGCGGCGATGGCGCGAGCAGGAAGGACTGGCGGCCGACGCCCCAATTCCCCGGCTCGCCCCGGATCAATTCGCGAAAGCGCCGGCCGACCGCTTCCATGCCGAGGCCGAATTCTACCTCGAAATCGAGCGCCACTTCTACCTCTCGATGGCGAAATTCCTGCGCGAGGAATTGGGCGTGAAGGCACTGCTGCTCGGCAACAGCGATCATGGCCATTCCCGCACCGGTTATCCGCAACTACTGGGCACCTCCCTGCTCGATGTCGTGGACGGCCACGTCTATTGGCAGCATCCCAGTTATCAGACCGATCCGCAAACGGGCCGGCAAACCGGCTTCACGATCGCCAACACGCCGATGGTGGATGCCCCGTTTTCCTCCACGGTGGTCGGGCTTTCGCGGTCGGCCTTTGCCGGCAAACCGTACACCGTTTCCGAGGTCAACCATCCGTTTCCCAACGAATACGCCTGCGAGGGGATTCCCATCCTGGCGGCGTATGCGGCCTTCCAGGACTGGGATGGTCTCTTCTGGTATAGTCTGGCGCATCAGGATGTCGTCGCGCTGGAAGCCAAGGTTGGCGGGCACTTCGATCTGGCGATGGACCCCGTGAAGATGACCCAGTTGCCGGCCGGGGCGCTGATGTTTCTGCGGGGCGATGTGCGCCCGGCGGCCCGGACCCTCACGCGCACCTACACGCGCGAGCAGGTGCGCGAGAGCCTGCGCCTGCCGGCGAAGGACCGACCGTATTTCACGCCGGGATTCCCGCCGGGCCTCCCGCTGCAACACGCGTCGCGCATCGCCTCCCTGGATGGTCCCGCCACGGGAACGTTTACCGGTGAGGACGCGAATCCCCTGCGCTCCGACACCGGCGAGTTGGCGTGGCATTTCGGCGAACGGGCAACCGGGCTCGTGGCCGTGGACACCGAACGCAGCCAGGCGTTGATCGGGTTCGTCGGCATGAATCGAGTGCGCCTGAAAAACCTGGCCGTCGAGGTGCAGACACCTTTCAGTGCCATCACGCTCAGCGCCTTGGATGACCGGCCGATCGCGCAAGCAGAAAAACTGCTCGTGACCGCGACCGCCCGCATGGCGAATTCCGGGATGGAATGGAACGCGAAGCGAAATTCGCTCGAAAAGCGGGGCGCCGCGCCCACGCGGATCGAGCCGGTCAAGGCCACGTTGCGGCTGAGCGGACTGGAAAACGTTCGGCAGGTTCTCGCCGCACCGCTGGATGGTGCGGCCGCGACCGCGGCGACGCAACAAGCGGCGGCCCGATCCGGTGACGGCTGGGTACTGCAGCTCAACGCTCCAACTACCTCTTACGTTGTCACCATTCGCCGATAGCGCTGTGGGCACGCTGTGGTAGACGCCAGCTCCGCTTCGTGCCTTTGCGTGAAGGTGGTGCAACCGCAGGTCTCTGATCGATTTCACCATGAAAGCATCACCGCACGTCATGCGCTTGGTTCTCGCCGCCGCAGCCGTGATCCTCGCCTTGCTTGCTTGCGGCGCGGCCGCTGGCGGGCAGCGACCGCGTGCCCTGCTCCCGACCGAGGCTCTTTCGCCGCTGTTCGAGGCCGCGCTCGAAGCGACGGAGGAGGCCGCCTACAATTCGCTGTTTCAGGCCGTCACGGTTACCGGACGCGGACACACGGTCGAGGAGGGCCGAGCGCCGTCGCGGCCAGTTCGTTGGCGGTGGAACGTCGGCCTCCGCGGAGCTCGGTCCTCCAGTGCCCGTCTCGCGTGGGCCCCTGAGGATTGCGTTGGGACGAGGCGACGCGGACGACTGTTCGCCCGCCGCCCCATCCGGCGCGCCTCCCATCGAACCGCGAAGAGTGTCACTTAATACGTGACACTCTTTGCGGTATTTCCCTGTTAGGTGCCTGAAAAGTGTCACGTATTAAGTGACACTCTTCATGATGCTCATCGGAGGAAAGAAGCGAAAGTGTCACCTATTACGTGACACTCTGAAAAAGAGGATTCCACAGCCGTGAGTTGGAGGAAGAAAGTGAACCGGCGACGGGGCGCGGGCGCGGTGTAGCTTCGCGGCGGGCGGAGTCGTTATCAGGGCGCCAAGACTCCACCTCCGCCCCGCCCCGCATTTGTCCCTCCGCGTCAAGCCGCTCGCGTTCCGCCGCGAGATGCGGTACGAACCGGGCATGAGGATGGTGATTCTGGCCACTCTCGCCGCGGACGGAATTCTCCGCATGCCGCCGACGGGTGACTTCAACGTCATCGCCCATGGCGCGGTCGGCGATGGCACGAGGCCCGGCACCGAGGCGCGGCAAGAGGCGATTGATGAGGGGAGATCATGAAACATCTGCTGTTCACCGTCTCGCTGGTTGTGTCGGCGGCCGCCGGGTCGCCGTTCCCGGGTCCGCGGCGTGCAACCTTGGAGCTGGCATCGCGCGACGATGTCTGGGACAAGCCGGCCACGGGGTTCCCCGCCGAGTTTGTGCGGGTCCCACGCGACCAGGTGGTCGGGTTCGCGCCCTACACGCGTCGCATCCGCGGCGACCGCTTTCGCCCGCCAGTTTTCGCCGAGGGATCCTACACCGTCAAAGCCGGTCGCGAGCGTCCCGATCTCTGGAAAAGCCCGGGGGTAAAAGCAGAGCCGGCCGCTGGCGGAACCCGCCACAGCGAGATGCGCGTCACCTTGGGCGGCAGCGGTTCGAAGCGGTGACACGAGCCGACAGATACGAGCCGACAGGGTCAGGCTTTGGGGTTTGAGGTGAACGGAGAGCCATGTTCGGAGTTGCGTTGGACATCCTCTGCCGCACCCCAAGCCCCAAAGCTGCCCCGTCGCGTCCCCTCGAAAGGATAAGGTTTGCGGCCTGGATTGGCCCGGTCCACAAAGTGGTTACTGAATCACAGGCAAGAACAGGAACGCAAACGACCATGCTCCCGCTCTCTCGCGCCGGCGCGGTCAGCCGCCGAAGATTTCTTTCCCTCCTCGGGCTTTCCACCGTGGGTTCGAGCGCGCTCGTGCTCCGGGGCCGGTTGGGTGGCGCGGAGCAACCGGACCGTGGATCCGCCGTGGGGCGTGCGGAGCGCGTGTTCCGCGAGAGTTCGGAAATTCTGCCGAATCCGGAGCGAGGGTTCTATGCCCAACGCCGCTCGGATCAGATGGATCGGTTGGAAACGCTCCGCGCGCAAGGGATCAGTTTGCTCCTCGTGACCCTGAATTTGCGCGATTTCAAGGACCGTGACTTGACCGCCGGCAAACAGGAGGAGCTGCAGCAGGCGTTGACCGTCTCGCGGCAGCATGGATTCAAGGTGGTCTTTCGTGCCGCCTATGGCTTCACCAACCAAGACTACCGGGTTGATCCGAAAGACCTCGACCGCATTGTCGGCCATATCCGGCAGATCGGTGCGGTGTTGACGGAAAACCGCGACGTGGTCTGCGGCATCCAGGCCGGGATGCTCGGGCCATGGGGCGAATGCCATGGCTCGATTCACGGCAACCCGCCATCGCTGGAATCCCGCCGCGCGGTCGATTCGCACGGGCGGGTCCCTGGCGTTTGAACTCACCTTGAAGAACGTGGGCTTGGCCTCGCCGCGTTTGCCGCGCGTCGTCGCCGCCGGTCTCCTGGCACCGGGTGCCACGCAGCCCGCGCACTCCATCGTGCTGCCGGACGCCGATCCGCGCTGGTGGGGACCGGAGACCGGCGCGATCCGCTTGCGCGGGGTGGTGCCGGTGCCGGCCGATTTTCCACGCGGATCGTGCCGGCTGGGACTGCGATTTGCCGATCCGTCGGAACGGCTGCGCGACGACAGCCGCTACGCGTTCCACTTGGCCAACCGCGACATCGTCTTTTCCGCGGAAGGCGGATGGAACATTCTGGCTGAGGACATCACCTGTGATTGAGGCTGCCCGCGACCGGCTCCGGAGAAACGCGAGCGGTCGCGCCCAAGGGTTTGCGCCGCGCCCGGCGGCTTTTGGTGGCTGTGGCAGTTTTATTCCTTTTGTGGCCTTGGATTTTGGCCGCCAACGGAAAGGAACCCGCCTGCCGGCTCCGGCCACGGGTCGAGTGGCTGGTAGCCAAACCGTTGAAGCTGCTCGATGATCATCCGGCTTTCGTCCGTCCGCCCGAGCAAGGTCAGCGCCCGTACCGCAGGATCGAGCAGCCGCCAGTGGTGCGGCTCGCGGCCGATGCCACGTCACCCGCTGCGCGCAGCAGCGTTGCACCCTTGAGCTGCGCGCGCAATGACGCGAACTGCCATTCACGGTTGGCGGCATCTTGCACCGCGAG
>JACQWL010000371.1 GCA_016209255.1 Verrucomicrobiota bacterium | reverse complement strand
TCGTGCAGGTGGTCGAGCTGGCGCAGGATATCACCGCGCAGAAGAAAGCGCAGGCGCGGATGCTGCACGCCGGGAAGCTGGCGGCGGTCGGCGAGCTGGCCGGCCAGGTCGCGCATGAGGTGAACAATCCGATTTCCATCATCACCGCGAAGGCGAGCCTGTTGCTGTCGGACCACGCGAACGACATGTCCGCCAAGGTGGCGCAAGAGCTCGCCAAGATCACCGAGCTGGCCTTGCGCGTGGCGCGGATCGCGCAGGGCCTGCTCTCTTATTGCCGGCCCTCGGCGGCCACGCGCACCCGGCTCGATCTCCGGGTGCCCATCCGCAAGTCCATGGCCGCGGTCGACGAGCTGGCCCGCCGTGCCGGGGTGCGCATCGAGGAACAGCTGGCCGACCCGCTGGCCCTGGTGAAAGCCAACCCGCATGAGCTCGAGCAGGTTTTTCTCAATCTGCTGCTCAACGCCCTGGACGCGATGCCCAAAGGGGGATGGCTGAACATTTCGCGGCTGCCGGGCGAGGTCCGGTTGCCCCACGGGCGGCCCGCCCTGGCCATCGTCGTGGCGGACACGGGGTGCGGCATTCCGGACGATATTCGGGACAAGATCTTCGAGCCCTTCTTCACGACGAAAAAGGAGGGGCGCGGCACCGGCCTGGGCTTGTCCATCTGCCTGGGCATCGTCCGCGGACACGACGGCGAGCTGGAAATCGACAGCAAGGTCTGGCAGGGCACGCGCGTCACAATCAAATTGCCCGTCGACGCGCCGCTCGTCAGAGAGGACCATCGTCATGCCTAAAGCGCGCATTCTGATCGTCGATGATGAGGAAGGCATGCTGGAGGTGTGCGCCGACACGCTGCAACGCATTCCGGATACGGAGATCGTCCTGGAGTCGCAGAGCGGCCGGGCGGCGGAGCGGGTCGTGAACGAGAGCCTGGACCTGCTCATCACTGACGTGCGCATGCCGGGCGTCGGCGGGGTCGAGTTGCTCCGGATCGCCCGCGAACACGATCCCAGTCTGGCGGTGCTAATGCTGACGGCCTATCCGACGGTGAAGACCGCGGTCGAGGCGATGCGGCTGGGCGCGGTCGATTACATCGTCAAGCCGTTTCAGCCGGAGGAACTGCTGGCCCTCGTACGGCGCCTGTTGGAAAGCAAACATCTCCGCGACGAGAACCGGCTGTTGCGGCGACAGGTCGAACGGCCCTTCGCGTTCGGCGAGCTGGTGGGCCAAAGCCTCCCCATGCGCCAGGTCTTCGAGCGGATTCAGCGGGTGGCCGAGAGCGACGTCGACGTGCTGATCGTCGGCGAGACGGGCACCGGCAAGGAACTGGTCGCCCGCGCCATCTATCAAGGCAGCCGGCGCAAGCACGCCGCGTTTGTGCCGGTGGATTGCGGCGCCATTCCGAATGAACTGATGGAAAGCGAACTCTTCGGCCACGAGCGCGGCGCCTTTACCGGCGCCCAGGCGCGCAGCCTGGGCCTGCTCGAGTTCGCCAATCGCGGCGTTTTTTTCCTCGACGAAATCGGCCAGCTGCCAGTCCGGCTCCAGGCCAAGCTGCTCCGGGTGTTGCAGGAGCGGAGAATCCGCCGTGTTGGCGGCATGAAGGAAATCGATCTGAACGTGCGGGTCCTCGCGGCAACGTCGCTCAACCTGGAGGAGGAAGTCCGCCAAAACCGGTTCCGCCTCGATCTCTATCATCGCATCCATGTCGCGCAGATCGAGCTGCCGCCGCTGCGCGAGCGCGCCGAGGACATTCCCGTGTTGGTGCATCATTTCCTCGACCGCTACGCGAAGGAGATGGGCAAGGGCGCGTTCGAACTCGGCCCCGAAGTGATGGAGGTGCTGGCCCACTACTCGTGGCCGGGAAATGTGCGCGAGCTGCAGAACGTGATCAAACGCACACTGGCCCTGGCGCCCCAGACCGCGATTTCGCTGCAGGACCTGCCGGATGAAATCGTGGCCCGCGCCGGGGAATCCTTCAACCATGCCGGCGGCGGCTTCTTCCAAGTCCGCGAGCGGCGGCTGGCCGCGTTCGAAAAGCAATATTTCCGCGATCTCCTCCAAAGCTTCCGCGGGGATGTGGCCGGCGCCGCTCAAGAGGCCCAGCTGCCCCGCGGCACGCTGTACCGACTGCTCAAGAAACACGGTCTTGACCCGAATGATTTTCGTTCCGGCTCGAACAACGAAAGTTCCGGGTAGGATCGAAACCAAGCCGTTGCAACCTGCTGCGAGCTCCCCATCTTTCGAAGAATAGTCCGACAAACCCCGCGATTCGACCCCATGAACCCGTTCTCATTCCCTTCACGGATGGCCCGGCTGTATCTCGTCGTGGCGATCCCGTTTTTCCTCGGCGTATCGCATCCAGCCGGCGCTCAAACCGCCGCGTTCGGCACCATTGAAGGCCGCGTTTTGAACACGCGTAACGGCGAATACCTCGAAAACGCCCGTGTCACCGTCGACAGCACCACGCTGGAGACCTTCACCGATTCCATCGGCCAGTATCGGCTCGGCAACGTCCCGGTCGGGATCGCCAACGTGAAAGTGTTTTTCACCGGCCTGGACGTGCAAAGCGCGGCCATCAATGTTGCGCCGGGTGCCACGGTGCAACGGGACTTCAGTCTCGAGGCCATGCAGCGACCGGGAGCCGGAAAGGACAGCGGTGTCGTCCAGCTCTCGGAGTTTGTCGTCGCCGCTTCGAAGGAGATGGATGGTGCAGCGATCGCCATTAACGAACAACGTTTCGCCTCGAGCATAAGGAACGTGGTCGCGGCCGATGAATTCGGCGCGGTGACCGACGGCAATGTCGGCGAGTTTCTCAAATTTCTGCCCGGCATGGCGATCAACTCGGTCGGCGGAGAGGCGCGCACGTTCATGCTCAACGGCGTTCCGCCGAACAATGTCCCGATCACCATCGGCGGTTTCAACCTAGCCGGCGCCGCCGGTTCGAGCACATCGCGCCGCGTAGAGCTCGATCAGGTCTCGCTCAACAACATCTCGCGCATCGAGGTTCTGCACTCGCCCACCCCGGAATCGCCGGGCTCGGCCCTCGCCGGCTCGATCAACATGGTTCCGCGCAGCGCGTTCGAACGGTCGCGGCCGGTGTTCAACGGCAGCGTTTACGTGCTGATGCGCGACAACGCGCGCCACTTCCACAAGACCCCCGGCCCCATCAAGGACAAGACGCGCAAGATTTATCCCGCGTTCGATTTCTCCTACATCGTGCCAGTGAA
The DNA here is from genome assembly GCA_016209255.1 of Verrucomicrobiota bacterium. GTDB lineage: Bacteria > Verrucomicrobiota > Verrucomicrobiia > Opitutales > Opitutaceae > ER46. Next base: position 6,102 of record JACQWL010000371.1, on the reverse strand, counting down.
CGATCGGTTTGGCTTCACGATCTCCGGCGGCAACAGCACGCAATACACGCCCCTGGACTTCATGCAGAACACCTGGCGCGGCGGCGGTGCGGCCACCAGCGCACCGACCGCCACGGGGCCGGGCAACTTTCCCGACACCACTTTCGACCGGCCTTATCTCAGCGAATACCAGGTGCGCGACGGGGCGAAACTGAGCCGGCGTTCGTCCGCGGGCGCGACACTCGACTACAAGCTCACGCGCAACGACCGCCTCTCCTTCTCGTTTCAGTATGCGTTTTCGGACAAACCGTTTCGGTATCGCTATCTGATCTTTCAGACGAACCGGGTGCTGCCGGGCGACTTCACCCCGACCTCGACGCGCGGCGCGCCGGGCGCGGGCGAACTGCGGCTCCAAAACGAGGCGCGCCAAAAAGCCGGCACCACCTACATGCCCACGCTGGTGTGGCGGCACGACGGGCCGATCTGGAAGGCGGAGGGCGGCACCGGCTATTCGCACGCGACCAATGTGTATAGCGACAACGACAAGGGCTACTTCAGCGCGAGCCAGGCGCGGCGCACCGGCGTCACCGTATCGTTCAACGACATCTTTTACCTGCGTCCGCGCACCATCACCGTCACCGATGCCGCAGGCCGGCCGGTCGACCCCTATGATATCAACAGCTACGCGCTGACTACCAGCAACGGGAACATGCGCAACACCACCGACGTGCAGCGCAGCGCCTATGCGAATTTGCGCCGGGACTTCGACCTGCGCGGCGTGCCCATTACGCTCAAGGGCGGGTTGGATGTCCGCAATTCGATGCGCGATCTTCGCGGCAGCACCCCGACGTTCACCTTCCGGGGCGCCGACGGCCGCGCCACCACGACGCCCTTCGATCCGCTCGGCAGCGACGACGGCGCCGGCGTGGCGTTGGATGAAGTCGCGTCGCAGCGGACGCCGGGCTTCGGGTTTCCCAAGATCCAATGGGTCAGCAACGAGAAATATTGGGACCTCTACAAGGCGCAGCCTTCCCACTTCAACCTCGACCGAAACGCCGAGTATCGCTCCGGCGTGAGCAACTCCAAGCGGGCGGACGAGACGATTTCATCCGCGTACATTCGGGGCGACGTCGCGTTCTTCGACCGGCGGCTGCGGCTGGTCGGCGGATTGCGGGCGGAGCAGACTAATCTCACCGCGGAAGGTCCGTTGACGGACGCGACGCGAAATTTTCAGCGCGATGCCAGCGGTAAAGTCATCGTGGGCGCGAACGGGCGTCCGCTGCCGATTCTGCCGTCCACTGACGCCCTCGGCGTATCGCAGCTTACCTTCATCGATCGCGGAACCCACGCGAAAAAGGAGTACCTGCGTTTGTTTCCCAGCCTCAACGCGAGCTTCAACGTGCGCGAGAATCTCATCGCGCGAGCGGCGTTTTACACCTCCGTGGGACGCCCCGATTTCAACCAATACGCCGGCGGACTGACGCTGCCTGACACCGAGAACCCACCGAGCACGGGCAATCGAATCTCGGTCAACAATGTGGCGATCAAAGCGTGGAGCGCGAAGACCGTGAAGGTACGCCTCGAATATTACTTCGAACGGGTTGGCCAGGTCTCGGTAGGCGCGTTCCGGCGCGATTTCGAAAATTTCTTCGGCAGCACCACGTTCGAGGCGACGCCCGAGTTTCTCGCTCTCTACGGGCTCGATCCCGCAATTTACGACCCCTATAGCGTCGCGACGCAGCACAACATCGAGAGCACGGTCCGGATGACCGGCCTGGAATTCGACTACAAGCAGGCGCTCACCTTCCTGCCCCGCTGGGCGCGCGGCGTGCAGGTGTTCGCCAATGCCAGCGCGCTCCGGGCGATTGGCCCGGCCACCTCGAATTTCAACGGCTTCGTGCCGCGCGTCTACAACTGGGGCGTCAGCCTGACGCGCGAACGGTATAACGTGCGGATGAACTGGAACTATCGCGGCCGCTCGCGCGACGGTGCCGTCACCGGCCGCAGCATCGAGCCGGGCACGTATGAATATACGTCGAAGATCCTCAACATCGAGGTGCAGGGCGAATATTACCTGCGCAAGAAATTCGCGGTTTTCGCCACCATCCGCAACCTGGGTGCCGCCAGCGATGACTCGAACATTTATGGCCCGAGCACGCCCCTCCACGCGCGGTTCCGCGACCGCAATGACATCGGCGCGATGTGGACGCTGGGGCTGAAAGGAACGTTCTGACCGGCCGGCCCGCTCGCAATCAGGGCAACGTCAGCTCCTCTGTTCGTTTCACTGCTGAAACCGGAAATGGGCAGATCCCGGAACGACAACTGCAACCCAACGAAATCCATCATGCCGCACAACCAAGCCAGTCCAGGCCAAAGCAATGAAACGCGCCGTGAGTTCATCAAGAAAACGGCCGCTGCCACCGCCTTCGTCGCGGGCACGGGGATTCTCCCCACGCCGGTTTACGGTCAGATCAAGACGGCAAGTGTCGCCCTGGTCTTGGATAGCGACGACGCGTTGGTGAAGCAGCCGCCCGTTCAGTGGGCCGCGGAGCAATTGCGCGAGACTTTAAAAACCCGTGGCATCGTCGTCCAGAATCCGTCCCGGCTCGACCAGGCGGCGCCCGACAGCGAGTGCCTTCTGGTCGGGGGCCGCGGATCCGCGCTGGCCCGGCAGGCGCTGGAAAGTGCGGGCGCGTCCGTGGCCGATGTGCCTGAGGCGCTGGGCTTGGTTCGGGGCACGGCGGGCAATCGTTCCGTGTTGCTCGTGTGCGGCTCCGATGTCCGCGGCCTGGTTTACGGGCTGCTGGAACTGGCCGACCGCGTGAAATATTCGGACGAACCGCTGGCGGCGTTGGGCGGCGTTGAGCGCATCGTGGAACAGCCGGCCAATCCCATTCGCAGCGTGGCCCGGCTCTTCAGCAGCGACGTGGAGGACAAGGGATGGTTTTACGACAAGACATTCTGGCAGCGCTACCTCACCATGCTCGCCGCGCAGCGCTTCAACCGTTTTAGCCTGACTTTGGGTCTCGGCTACAATGCCCCGCGCAATGTCCCGGACTCCTACTTCTACTTCGCGTATCCCTTTCTGCTTTCGGTGCCCGGCTACAACGTGGGCGCGCGCGGGCTGCCGGATGAAGAGCGGGACCGCAACCTGGCGATGTTGCGCTGGATCGGGGACGAGACCGTCGCGCGGGGCCTGCACTTCCAACTCGCCCTCTGGACTCAGGCGTACACTTTCGTCAACAGCCCGGACGTCAATTATCCCATCGCGGGACTGACGCCGGAAAACCACGGCGCCTATTGCCGCGATGCGCTCCACCGGCTGCTGCAAGCCTGCCCGGCCATCAATGGCATCACGTTTCGTTGCCATTCGGAGAGCGGGATCCCGCAAGGTTCCTACGAATTCTGGCCGATGATTTTCGAAGGCGTCGTGCGGTGCGGTCGCCGGGTCGAGATCGATATCCATTCGAAAGGAATCGAGCCCAAGCTGCTCGCCATGGCGGTGAAGACCGGGCTGCCGGTCAACGTTTCGCCCAAATATTGGGCCGAGCACATGGGGCTGCCCTATCACCAAACCGGCATTCAGAAAGGCGAGAAATTCCAACCCGTCGCGGGCAAGACCTATTCGATCGAGCAGCAGCGGAGTTTTACCCGCTATGGCTACGCGGATTACTTGCGGGAGGACCGGGCCTACGGGGTTCTCTACCGCATGTGGCCGGGCACGCAGCGGTTTCTCTTGTGGGGCGATCCCGCCACTGCCGCGGGCTATGGCCGCCTGTCCCATTTTTGCGGATCGCTCGGTCTCGAGTTGTGCGAGCCGCTTTCCTTCAAAGGACGGATGGGGTCGGGTTTGGCGGGCGATCGTAATGGATATGCGGATGCCCGGTTGCGCCCGGCTGGCGGCGACTGGGAAAAGCATCTCATCACCTACCGGATTTGGGGACGGCTGCTCTACAACCCAAACGCCGATCCTGACTCCTGGGGCCGTTTTCTGCGGGCGGAGTTTGGCCGGGCGGCCCGCGACTGCGAAGCGGCGCTGGCCAATGCGAGCCGCGTCCTGCCGCTGGTGACGACCGCGCATCTGCCCTCCGCCTCCAATAACGGCTACTGGCCGGAGATCTATTCCAACCTGCCGATTGTCGGGAATCGGTTCGCGGCCGTGAATGCGTTAGATCCAGGCTTGTTTTCCAGCATCGACGAGCTTGCCGATGAACTGGTCAAAGGCCAGCGCAGCGGGAAGTACTCGCCGTTGGAGATCGCAACGTGGCTCGAAACGCTGGCGGACGACGCGGACGCGCACCTGGCCAAAGCGCGATCCCTGATCGCCCAGCCGGCCAGCCCGGCATTTCAACGCCTGGCGATCGATGTCTCCATCCAAAGCGGAACCGGGCGCTTCCTCGCGCAAAAGCTCCGGGCGGGAATGGCCTACGCGCTTTATGAGCGCCTGAAGGCCCGGCCGGTTCTCGCGCAAGCCGTGAGCCACTACCGCGCGGCCCGCGACACGTGGGATAAACTCGTCAACACCACCGGGCGCGCGTACCAAAACGATCTGACTTACGGCCGGGACATGCAATTGCGCGGGCACTGGGCCAATCGGATGCCGGCAATCGAAAAGGACCTGGCCGCGATGGTGAAAACATGGAAAGAAGAACCGGCCACGACCGCAAAGGCGGAACGAGATGACCCTGCCACCGCTCTGCTGGCGACCGCTCTGGCCTCGGCGGCCAAGCCCGCGCCGCGTCCGCGCTGCGAACACCTGCCCCCGGCTTCATTTCGACGCGGCGAGCCGGTCGTCATCGGGCTGGCGATCGAAGCGGGCTACAACCTAACGCGGGCGCGACTTCATTACCGGCACGTCAACCAGGCCGAAGAGCCCCGGGTCGTGGACCTGACGGCCCAAGGCAACCGTTACCGGCAAACCATCCCCGGTGAGTACACGGATTCGCCCTATCCCTTGATGTACTTCTTCGAGCTGCACGCGAACAACGGCCAGGCGTGGTTCAGCCCCGGCCTCACGGCTGACCTGTCACATCAGCCTTACTTCGTCGTGCGCCAGAACTCGTGAGAAAAACTGATCGCGGGCGTTTGTTTCATCGACGGCGTCGCTGAGAAAGCCGCATAATGTACTTCTTTCTCAGCTGTCTTCCTCAGCCAGCCCTTCCGCAACACTTGGTCATATCTCGTAGAATCGGAGCGTCGAAATGCGAATCTTGGTTATTGAAGACGACCCACACGTGGCGAGTTTCATGAGGCGAAGCCTCGCCGAGACCGGCTATGCGGTTGATTGTGCCTACGACGGCGAGGAAGGCCTGGCATTGGCGTCCACGACCGACTACGACGTGATCGTCGCCGATCTGATGCTGCCCAAATGCGATGGCCTCACCGTGGTAAAGACCCTGCGGCAGCGCGGAAAGATGACGCCGGTGCTGGCGGTGACGGCCAAAGGCACCGTGCACGACCGGGTAACGGGATTGAACACCGGATGCGATGACTACCTGGTCAAACCGTTCGCCGTGGCCGAGTTCATCGCGCGCGTGCGATCGTTGCTTCGTCGCGGTGTTCCGCAGCCGCCCAGATTCCAAGTCGGTGACCTTGTCGTGGACGCGATCACGCGCCGGGTGACTCGCGCCGGAAAGCTCATCGAGTTGACCCCAAAGGAATTTGCTTTGCTGGAGTACTTCATGCACAACGTGGGGCACGTGCTCACGAAAACCATGATTGAGCAGCACGTCTGGAACTACAGCTTCGACAGCGGGACGAACTTGGTGGAGGTCCACATGAGCCATCTCCGCAACAAAGTGGATCGAGGATTCGAGCCCCCCCTCATTCAAACGGTGCGTGGGGTCGGCTATGTCCTGCAGGAGGCGAGCGCAAGCGCCTGATGAAAATCAATTCCAAAAGCATCCGCTTCCGATTGATCGCCTGGTATGTCCTCAGTCTGGGAACCGTTCACATCCTCGTGGCGATGGGGCTTTACCAGACCGTTTCGGCGAGGCTCCATCATGAATTGGACGAACGACTGCAGACCTACGCGACCTGCCTGGTGGAACTGCTGCCCAGACACCGCCCGTCGGAACTTGCGGAGGTCGTGAGCGAGAGGGCCGCCCTGATCGCGTTGGGGCC
>JACQWL010000370.1 GCA_016209255.1 Verrucomicrobiota bacterium | reverse complement strand
GTTTTTCTACCCACAGAATGTTCCTACCCCAAACTCCGGCGTGGGGGGTAGGAAGATTTTGTTGGTAGGAAGATTTTCAGACCCAGACCATGCAGCGCGACACCCAAGGATTCTGCGCAATATTGGGAACCAAACCGAAGGGGTCAGGTTGATTAAAGTGATATCGGTTTCCTCCCAAACCGGCGGAGCCGGAACCAAGGGCGAGGGGCGGTGATGGGGCTGTAGTTGGCATACGCACGGCCCGCCTCTGCCGGGTTGGCATGCGCCAGGCGAGTTGAAACACGCGGCGGCAAGGGGACACTACAGGTATTCAAGACCTGACGGGGTCTCTGCGCCGCACGCGTTCGGCCTCCGCGCGCAGCAGCCGCGCGAAGGTTTCGGCGTGTGGGTTGGGCCGCACGGCCGGCAGGCCCATCTTCACCGCGACATCGGGTAGTGCCGGCGAAAACGGCCGTGTGACCAGCGAACGCGGCATGACGCACGCGATGCCGTCGGCGAGCACGGTCGCGTGGTTGTTGGCCTCCAAGGCGGCAAATAACGCCGAAACGCCGTCATTCACGAGCGCGACGAAGCGCGGGACGACGCCGAATGGCTTGAGGATCGCGCGCATGCGAGGGACGTATTCGGGGAAGTTTTCGCGGCCCAAGCCGACCAGCGGCAGGTCGAGCAGTCGCGCGGGCGCGATCTTTTTCAACTTCGCGAGCGGATGCGTGGCCAGCATCACCAGCACCACGGACATGCGGCGCAGCTCGATCCATTGGAATCCGGAAACGGCCGACTCGAAACCCGCGGGGGCGATCAACAGATCGAGCCTCCCCTCCTTGGCCAGCTCGGTCATCTCACGCGGTGCGAGATCGGCAAGCTCGATGCGCACGCGCGGCGTCGCCGTTTGAAATTTTTCCAAGGCGCCGGGCATGATGCCGGTCGTGAGCGACGGGGCATAGCCCACCCGCAGGATTTCGTTGCGCGCTTCGCCGCGCACCCGCTGGATCGCCTGGTCGGCGCGAGCGAGCAGGTCGCGCGCTTCTTCGTAAAACAATTCGCCCGCATCGGTCAGGGTCACGGCATTCTGGCCGCGCACGAAGAGCGGCACGCCCAGCTCCGCCTCGAGATCCTTCACCTGCCGGCTGAGCGCCGGCTGCGTGAGATGAAGATTGTTCGCCGCACGGTTGAAGCTGCCGTGCGCCGCGACTGCGGCGAAGTAGCGCAGATGGCGAAGTTCCACCGGCGAACTCCAGCCCATACCAAAAGTATGAGCGAGGCCAAAAACACGGCATTGGGCAGCCGCGCGATGATCGGATATTCTCACGTCGTTCCCACAACGCACCGTCCAACGCCCTCCCAACCACCGCTCCCATGATCGCCGCCGCCCTCGTTCTCACCGCTCTCGTCCTCCTCGTGACTTGGGACAACGCCGAGGGCGGCCGTCACGAATAACCCGATCCACTTTGTTCAGTCCCATTCACCGCCACCCTCAGAATCTACCGCATGAAATCCAGACCATCCCTCGCTCGAGCGCTTCGCCTTTCCGCATGGATCGTCCTGGCCGGCGGCCTCGCCGTCTGGGCCCGCAGCGGCGCCCGCCTCGGCTGGACTCAGACCAGCATGGTCACGATGCAACGCGACGAAATCACCGGGATCGATTTTCCCGTGCGCAGCAACGCCTTCGTTGCCGGCATCGAAGTTCCTCTTCTCGCCGCGGCCATCGCCGCCGTGGCGGCCGGCCTGAGCCTCGTCGCGCCGCGCCGCCCCCTTCCGATCAAAGCATGAACTTCAAAACCAACTTCTCTCCCATAAAAACACACCACGTCATCTCCTCGTTTCGTTTCGCGGTCGCGCTCGTCGCCACCGCTCTGGTTAGCCACGCCGCCCCTCGCGCCTTCGACTTCAAGGATCCGAAGGGCGTCAACAACGTCCAATTCAAACTCGACGCGCCGCTTGAATCGATCACGGGAACTGCGACCGGAATCGGCGGCCAGGTTACCTTCGACCCGGCGAGTCCGGAGTCGACGACGGGGCGCATTACGCTCGATACCAGTTCGCTCACGGTGGGGAATCCGCTCATGGCGGAGCATCTCCGGAGCGAGAAGTGGCTCGATGTCGCGAAGCATTCCACGATCGTCTTCGAAGCATTGGCGCTGCAAAATGTCCGCCAACAGGGCGCGCAACTCGTCGCGGAGATCCGCGGAACGCTCACGGTGAAGGGTATCACCAAGGAAGTCACGGTGCCGGTGAGCTTCACGTATCTGGCCGACAAACTCGGCGCCCGCGCCGGCGATCCCAAGGTGCAGGGCGACCTGCTCGTCCTGCGGACCACCTTCAGCATCAACCGCAGCGATTTCGGAATCCAGGCCGGCCAGATGACCGACAACGTCTCCGAAACGATCAACCTCTCGCTCAGCATCGCAGGCGGCGCCCGGCGCACCTGATGCTGCGATCCGCGCACGGGATCCGAGCCTACGATTCGCCGCTTTGATCACACCCATTCGCCTCCCATGAAACTCATCGACCGCAACCAACTCATCGACCAGCTCAACTGGCGCTACGCCACGAAGCAATACGACCCGACCCGAAAAATCAGCCCAGCCGACTGGGCCACGCTGGAGGAAGCCCTGGTCCTTTCGCCTTCGAGCCTCGGGCTCCAACCGTGGGCTTTCCTCGTGGTTGACGATCCCGCGGTGCGTGCGGAGCTCCTGCTCGCGTCGTACGGCCAACCGCAAGTCGTCGATGCCTCGCATCTCGTAGTCTTCGCCACGAAGAGCAACCTGGGTGAGGCCGACGTCGATGCCCATGTCCGTCGCACCGCCGAGGTGCGCGGGATTTCGGTCGAGTCACTCGCGGGGCTGCGCACGATGGCGTTGCGCTCAATCGTACAGGGCATGAACGACACCGAGCGTCGGATCTGGGCCGGCAATCAAGCCTATATCGCGCTCGGCAATCTCGTGACCAGCGCGGCGCTGCTCGGCATCGATGCCACGCCGATGGAGGGGATCGAAAAATGCCGATACGACGACATCCTCGGCCTGAAGCCGCGCGGGCTGATCACCGCCATGATCGCCGCGCTCGGCTACCGCGCCGCGAGCGACAAATACGCGACAACGCCAAAAGTCCGTTTCGCACGAGAGCAGGTCGTGCGGCACGTCTGACAAGTCAGCAGCGATCGGCAACGCGCCGAAATTTTCCCGCCATAACCCGCGCCTTAGACGCAATTCGTCCGGACCGCGGTCGTTGCAATGCCCCTTGCCCATCTGGCTTGGGGTCGGGGGCAGAGGTTTGGTTGCC
>JACQWL010000372.1 GCA_016209255.1 Verrucomicrobiota bacterium | reverse complement strand
GGCCGGGTTATTCGACCGAGTTCCAGGAGGTCCTGCCCAACGCGAACTCCTCCGCCACGATGACGCTGAGTTCCGATTTTATCACCGGGCGGACGTTGCTGGCCGCCCCGTCGGTGCGGATCCGGACCGCCGAGTGGGAGATCAACTATGGGGGCACCATTTCCCACAGCGTGAAGTACTGGGAGTACTACCCCGAGGCCCGCCATTACAATGGCCCGCCGCGAGCGACGGTGATCGCCGCGCTGCGCGGCGGCCTGGGCTGGACCATCGACCGCCGGAAGAGCCTGACCTGGCCGACCCTCGCACAAACCGCCGGCAACGACCTCTACAATCTGAACAATTATACCACCGGCGTGTTGGCCCGCTTCCTCGACAAGGGGGTTTCGGACACCGTGACCACGGCCCGTTTCGATGCCCGGCGCCGATTCAACCTGCCGGCGCCCGTCTGGGTGAAAGCGGGTGTCAATTTCCGGCAGCAGGATCGCGAAAGTTGGGTCAATTTCCGCACGTTCAACCGGATCGGCCCGGATCGGATCGCCGGCAACGCCGACGACAACCTCGGCGCCTTCCTCGACGGCAGCGGCAAGTGGGGCGACGCCAACCAGGGCTACCGGGGCTGGCCGTGGGCGAATCCTTTCACGGTCGTGCCGGATGTGTTCGCTAACCCGCAGCACTGGTCCGAGGACCTTGCCTATCGGGCGACGCAGCACGCGCTCGGCGATCGCCGGATCACGGAGAAAGTCTCCTCCGGGTACGTCATGGGAAATGCCCGAATCGGCGCGCTCAACATCATGGGCGGATTGCGGGTGGAGCGGACGGAAACCGACGCCGAGGGTCCGCTTTCGACCGGCTCGCCGGCGGTGGTGACGGGGCGGCGCCGCAATTCGGGCGACTACCGGAGTTTGTTTCCCGGCCTGCATTTCAAGTACACTCCGACGAAGAGCCTGGTGGCGCGGGCGAGCTATTCCACCAGCATCGGGCGGCCCGCATTCGGCTCGATCATCCCGCTGGATGCGGTCAACGACGTGGCGCAGACGGTGACGAGGGCCAACGCGTCCTTGCGTCCGCAGTTCGCCGACAATTTCGACGTCAGCGTCGAGTATTACTTCGAGCCGGTCGGGCTGCTCTCGGCCAGCGTGTTCCTGAAGGAGGTCGACGATTTTCAGTTCAACGATACGAGCGGGTTCGTCGGCCCAGGGGCGGATAACGGCTTTGACGGCCAGTATGCGGGATACCGGATTACGACGACGAGAAACGGCGGGCATGCGCGGTACCGCGGCCTGGAGCTGGCTTACCAGCAGCAGTTCACTTTCCTGCCGGGTTATCTGCGCGGACTGGGAACAAACCTCAACTACACCCGGCTGGAAACCCGCGGCGACTATGGCGGCGCCTCCGCCACCACGCTGGTCGCCGGCTTCATCCCGGAGTCCCGCAACGCGTCCATCACCTACATCCTCAGTCCAGTCGACGTCCGCTTGAGTGGCGTTTGGCGCGGAACGTTCCTGACGGCGACGAACGTCAGCGTGGCGCTCATGCAGTGGGCGCCACCCAAATTCCAGGTCAACCTGAGCCTGAAGTACAGCCTTTCGCCCCGGATGAGCCTTTTCTGCGACATCTACAATCTGAACCGGGAGCCAAACACCGAGCGGTACACCGGTTTCCCAGATCGACCGACCCAGACGCGGCTGGAGGTTCAGAAGTACGTTGGCGGCATCAAGGGCCGGTTCTGAGCTGGTCATGCACTATTGGCCGCTGCGTGCGTTCCGGGTGTCGGCGTTGGCGTTGGGGCTGTTCGTCCCCGGTCGGAGCGCGGAGCCTGCGCTCGAGAGCCTCCCGAGTTCCCCGGCGGTCGAGCCGGCTGACGCGGCGGCGACGTTCCGGGTGAAGCGCGGCTTCACGATGGATCTCCTCGCCGCGGAGCCGCGCGTCGCGAGCCCCGTGGCGATGACTTACGACGAGAACGGCAACGCCTATGTCGTGGAGATGCGCGATTACCCGTACACGGACAAGAACACCCACCAGCCTTGGAAGGAGAACACCACCGATGCGTATCTCGGTCGCGTCCGGATGCTCATCGACCGGGATGGCGACGGGACGTTCGACGAGAGCTTCCTCTTCGCCGACGGCCTCTCCTGGCCGACTGGGATCTGCTGCTGGAAGGGTGGCGTCTACGTCACCGCGACGCCGGATGTATGGTATCTGAAAGACCGTGACGGCGACCATCGCGCCGATATTCGCACGAAAGTCTTCACCGGTTTTCGCAAATACAACGTCCAGACGGCGATCAACAATCCCCTCTGGGGCCTCGACAATCGCATCGCCATCGTCACGTCCAGCAATGGCGGCCAGATTACCACCGTCGGGCATCCGGAATTCGAGCCGCTGAAAATCACGAGCCGCGATCTCCGCTTCGATCCGCGGACGGAGAAACTCGAGACCATCGCCGGCGGCACGGGGCGATACGGCCACAGTTTCGACGACTGGGGCAATCGCTTCATCTGCAGTGCCAACAATCCCGCCTTCCACATCGTTTTCGACGGCACGCAGGCGGGGCGCAATCCGTTCCTGCCCGCGCCCAATCCCGTCTTTGATGCCCGCGGGAGTGGCGGCACGCTGCCGGTGCTCCGGATCAGTCCGCTGGAGCCATGGCGCGTCGTCCAGGCCGGTCGCTGGGTCGCCGCGAAAGACGTGGTGCCGCGCAAAGAACTCACGGCCGGCGGCGAGGTGACGTCCGCGTCCGGCATCACCCTCTACCGCGGCGCCGCCTATCCGCCGGAGTTTCGCGGCCAGGGCTTCGTGGGCGAGGTCGCCAACAACGTCGTGCACCGCCAGATGGTGGCGCCGGACGGCGTCACGTTTAAATTCACCGCGGCCGATCCGGACGCCGAATTTGTGGCATCCACCGACACCTGGTTCCGCCCGGTCAACTTCATCAACGCCCCGGACGGCACCCTGCACGTGATCGACATGTATCGCCAGACGGTCGAGCACCCGTGGTCCGTCCCCGACGATCTTCACGCGAGACTCGATCTGATGAGCGGGCGCGAACGCGGTCGTATCTACCGGCTCGCGCCGCCCGGGTTCAAGGCGCCGGCGGCCCCACGGCTTGGAGCGGCCTCCACCGCGGCGCTCGCCGCCACTCTTGAAAACGCGAATTCCTGGTGGCGCGAGACGGCGCAGCGTCTCCTGTTCGAGCGCCAGGATCCGGCCGCGGTCGCCCCGCTCCGCGCGCTTTTGGAGAAGAGTGCGCTCGAGGTCGCCCGCCTCCACGCCCTCTGGACCCTCGATGGCCTCGGCGCTCTCCGCGAGTCCGATCTCCGGTGCGCTTTGGGCGACGCCTCCGCAGGCGTGCGCGAGCATGCGGTCCGGCTCGCGGCCAGGCGTTTCGACGCCTCGCCGGGATTGCAGTCGCGCGTCTTCGCCCTCGCGCGTGACCGCTCGATTCGCGTGCGCTATCAGGTCGCGTTCGCCGCCGGTGGCGTCGCGGATGACGCGGCGGTGCAGGTTGCCGTTGAGCTTCTCCGCCAGGATGGTGGAGATCGCTGGGTGCGCGCCGCGGTGCTCGGTACGTCACCCGACCAGTGCGCCCGGATCGCCCAACGCCTGCTCCGCGACGCTTCCCGCCCGTCCGGACAAGAGGGCCGCGAAATCCTCCGTTCGCTGCTGTTTGTCGCCGGCGCGCAAAACCACGCGGGCAATCTCGAGGCGATATTCAACGCGTTCGCCGCGGCCCCCGCGGCCGCCGCGATCGAGTCTGCGTTTTGGACCGGCCTCGGCGACGGTTTGGGGCAGGCGGGCCGGAATTTACGCACGGCCTTCCGCACGCCGCAGTCGCCCGCGGCGCAGCGGGTCGCGACGCTGCTGGCCGGCGCCTTGCAGACCGCCCGCTCGCCCGGGGCCGACGCCAAGGCTCGGGTTGAGGCCACGCGTCTGCTCGCCTACGACGATTTCGCGAGCGCGGGGCCGGTGCTGGGGGCCTTGCTCGCGCCTGGCGAACCCCAGCCGTTGCAGCTCGCCGCCGTGCGGACCCTCGCGAGCTTCGCGCCCCCGGAGGTCGGAAAAATCCTGCTCGCATCGTGGGCGAGCCACACCCCCGCCGTCCGCGAGGAAGTGCTGAGCGCGTTGCTGGCCCGGCGCGAACGGATCGGCGAGCTGCTGACGGCGCTCGAGACCAAGGTTGTCAGCGCGGGCCAGTTGAGCCCCGCCCGCCGCACCCAAATCCTCTCGAACCCGGATGCCACCATCAAGCAGCGCGCCGGACTGATCTTCGGCCAGAATTCGTCCGGCTCGCGGGCCGCCGCGGTGGAGAAGTACCGCTCTGCTTCCGCGCTCACTGGCGACTCCGGGCGCGGCCGGAAAGTGTACGATAACACTTGTGCCGCGTGCCACCGCTATGCCGGCCGCGGCGTCGACCTTGGCCCACCGCTGGAAACCATCCGCGGATGGGACCGCGAGAAGACCATGCTGCACATTCTCGATCCCAATCGCGAGGTCGCTGCCAACTACATTGCCTATGTGATCGACTTGAAGGACGGCAGTTCGGTTTCCGGCATGATCACCGAGGAGACTGCTGGCAGCATCAAGCTGAAGCGTGTGGGCGCACCCGAAGAAAGCGTCCTCCGCCAGAACATCGCCAAGATCACCAGCTCGGCGATTTCCCTGATGCCGGAAGGCCTCGAGAGCGCCCTGTCGCCGCAGGACATGGCCGATTTGCTGGCGCATTTGGTGGTGCCCTGACGCGAAAAAACAAATAAACAAATTCCGTGAAATCAATAACAGGCGATCCCAACGCCGCCACCGCGAATACGAAACTCGTCTTGCGATCGACGGAAAAAAACGGCGTTTTTCGCAGCCCTGCGCGTGAGCGCGGGGACTTCCAGCAATCCCGCCGCTCATTTCTCCACACCTCCGCGCTCGCGGCCAGCGCGGGCATTCTCACCGGTCTCCGGCCCTCCGCGTGGGCTCAGCCCGCCGGGGCCAACAGCGCAATCCGCCTCGGCGTCATCGGTCTGGGCAACAAGGGCCTGCCGCAAGTGCGGCAGCTGCTCAAGCGCACCGACATCCGCCTCGCCGCGCTCTGCGACGTCGATCCGCGCCGCCTGGCCCAGGCGACCGAAGAGGTGAAGGGCGCAAAACTCGCGCCCTTCACCACCACCGATGCCCGCGAGGTGTTCGCCCGCGACGACGTTGACGCCGTGATCATCGTCACGAGCAATCACTGGCACGCGCTTCACACCGTGTGGGCCTGCCAAGCGGGCAAGGATGTCTACGTCGAGAAACCCATGTCGCACACCGTGTGGGAAGGCCGCAAGATGATCGAGGCCGCGGCCAAGTATCGGCGGATTGTACAGGTGGGCACCCAGTACCGCTCCGAGATCGGCCTCGCCGAAGGGATCGCCTATCTGCACGCCGGCTCGCTCGGGAAGATCAAGCATGTCCATTGCGTCGTCTATGCCCGCCGCGAATCCATCGGCCGGCGGCTGGCGTGGTACCCGGACTGGCTCAACTACGATGCGTTCTGCGGTCCCGCTCCGATGGCGCCGATCGAGCGCAACGAGCTCCACCACGCCTGGCGTTGGGCGTGGGACATGGGCAACGGCGATTTGGGCGACAATGGCGTGCACATCATCGACGTCGCGTTGCGCGTGATCCGCCAGACTGCCACGCCCCGCCGGGTGCTCAGCTTCGGCGGCCGTTTTGGCCATGCCGACGCCGGCGAGACGCCCAACACCCAGCTCGCCGTCTACGATTATCCGGATGCCCCCATCGTCTATGAGGTGCGCGGCCTGCCGGCGAAGCCCGGCGTCAATTACATGGATCAGGCGGGTGGCATCCGGGTGGGCATCGTGGCGCATTGCGAAGGCGGATACCTCTCCGGCCTCACCGGCTGCGCCGCGTACGATCCGAGTGGCAGGGCGATCAAGAAATTTGCGGGCGACGGCGGCCGGGGCCATCTCGGCAATTTCCTCGATGCCGTGCGCAGCCGCCGGGCCGAGAAGCTCGCGGCGCCGGTCGAGACCGGCCACGCGTCCGCGGCGTTTTGCCACTACGGCAATATCTCCTACCGGCTCGGCCAACCCGCCGCGCCCGGGCAGGTCAGACGCGCACTCGAGAGCGTGCCGGCCGCCGCCGGGTTTGGCCGCGGGCTCGAGGAGCACCTCGGTGTCAACGGCATCGACCTCACCAATCAGCCCCTCACCCTCGGGCCCTGGCTCGACGTCGATGCTGCCGCGGACAACATCGCGGGCGTGGATTCTGGCGACGCCACGGCGCTCGCCCGCGCCCGCTACCTGCTCCGAGAAGCCCAGCGCCCGCCCTACACGGTCCCAGAGCAAGTATAGCACGCGGTCGTATCCATGCAGTCAAACTTGCAGCAACGCCGTAGCTGCCGAGGTAACGAGGCAGTTGGATCCGGGGTCACCTCGCTACCGCCTCCTGACTTCGGCGGCTACGGCCTCGAGCCTGGACATGGTTGAGACTTCAAGGGCGCTTTCCACTCTACGTCCATCCCTCCATGGCATTCCGCCACTCTCTACTCTGCCTTGCCGCGATCGGCGTTTCCGTTTTAGCCGCCGCGCCCGCCGAGCCCGCGGTTGCTCTTCGGGCCGGGGTCGCGCGCGAGGACATCACGCCCGATCCCGCGGCGCTCAACTGGATCACGGCCAAACCCTACGGCACCGTGCTCGACCCGCTGAGCGTGCAGGTGCTCGTGCTCGATGACGGCCGCAGCAAGGCCGTGCTCGTCCGCTGGGATCTCGTCGACGCCAGCGAGTCGGCGCGCGACGAAGTCCGCCAGGCGGTCGGCGGCGCATTGAATGTTCCCGGGGACAACATTCTGGTCCATGCCAGTCACAATCACTCGGCCCCGTGGGCGCCCACCTATCGCGACGGTTATCGCGGGAAGGAGCGCGACACGTGGTGGTCGATCCGCTTCATGCCGCCGCAGGACGAGCACCCGCCCTATAAACAATGGAAGGAGCGTCTGATCGCCGCCACGGTGCAGGCGGCCCGGCGGGCGGCGGCGACGGCCCGGCCGGTGACGGTATCGATTGGCCGCATTGCGGTGGGCGAGTTTCTGTACAATCGGCGCCGGCGTACCGCGGCGTGGGGGCTCGCCGAGCCCGGGGCCAAATCATCGCTGACCAACGGCAAGGGCGAATGGATTCCCGAGGTCCTGCTCGCCGGCTCGACGTTCGGGCCGATGGACCGCACGCTGGCGCTGGTTTTTTTCCGTGACGCCGCGGATCAGCCGGTCGCCTCGCTGTTCCACCTCGCCTGCCACGCGGTGGCAATCTACCCCGAGAACGCCGATCGGATTTCCGCCGACTGGCCGGGGGCCGCCACGCGTGAGTTCAGCGCCGTGCTCGGCGGGGAAAATCTTTTCCTGCAGGGTTGCGCGGGCGACATCACGCCTTCGTGGGCGCGCGGGGTCGCGGCCACGGCCGAAGCGGCCCGCGGCCTGGCCAGGAAAGCGGAAATTGCCGCCCGCTTCCGCGCCAAGCTCGTGGCCGGACGGCTGGTCGCGGGCCGCGCCACCGTCAACCTGCCGCTTACCCCGGAAGCGAAAGTGCGCCTCGGGGCGGACGTCGTCGCCGCGGAGGTGCAGGTGATCGCGTGCGG
>JACQWL010000368.1 GCA_016209255.1 Verrucomicrobiota bacterium | reverse complement strand
TCTGCCGCCGAGCGGCGGCTCAATTGTTGATGTCGTTGGATACCAGATACGAACAAATGAGAAAACACAAGAAAAATCTTAACAAAGTAGAATTAGACGGGGTTTGGGTGACAGTCGAGCGGGCAACTCATTTCAATTCGCTTTCAAGATGAGCCAAATTTCGCAGGGGCGTCGCTTGACGACGCCCGCGGGCGCCGACGAGCGACACCCCCGGCACGATCGAAAAACTTCGCCGCCCGGCAAGACGGGGGAAACGGGCCGGTTTCAACCTGCCGGCGGGGAAACGGAATCTACCGGGCACCGCGCCGGATTTCGCCGGCCATCTCGACCAGGGCATCGAGCATTTTCACCGAGGCCTGCGGCTCGAGATAGTTGGTGCCGGGCCAGGTCTCGTACCCGCCGAGTTCGAAGTGGCGCGGGGTCGGCAGGTAGCCGATGTATCCGTGAGCTATTTCCACCATGAAGGAATGGGGGAAGGGGCTGCGCCGTTTGAATTCCAGCCCGATCTCGGCGAAGGTCTCGCAGGGCGTGCTGCCGATGCAGATGTCCCCGATGCGCAGCACCTGCAACGGCACCTTTGCCGGTTGGGGGGCCTGGGCGAGCACCTGGACGCGGCCTGCGTAGCTGAGCCGTTGGACGAACTCCGGCGTGGTCGCCCATCGGGCGCCGACCGGGATGTCGCCGCTCGTCAGGCGCGGTGCGCGGGCCTCGGTCTCCTTCGCCCACGCGAGCAGTTCCGCATCGATCGCACGCCAGGGTAGGCCCGGTTCGCGAAAACGGGCGGCCAGCTCCGCGCTGTCTTTCCAGCCCACCTTCGCCAGCGCCGCGTTGACCTTTGCGGCCACGTCGTTCGCCACGTAACGCATCTGCTCGTAGGGAGGCTGTCGCGGACGCGGGGTGCGGAAATTGGTGTTGTTGATGTCGCCGCTGGTGGCGTTGGCCATCATCGCCACAAAGGGCGGGTCGCCTTCCGTGGCCTGCTGCAACCTTTTGAGGGCCTCGCAAAAGACGCCGTAGTAGTCGGCGGAGATGTGGCGCTGGCCCACTCCGCCCACGTAATGCAGCGAGTAGGCAGCATACACGGAGATGGGCCGTCCGTTGGGTTCGCGCAGGGCGACGAACGAAATCGTGGGATCGATGGGTCCGGCCGGCTCCACCAAATCGGCGCTGCCCGCGGGCGGATTCATCTTCACCCGGTCGATCTTGCCAAAGGGATTGGGCGGCACGGTGCCCTCGCGCATGAACCAGCGCCGGTTGTTGAGATGCTCCGGCGCCTCCGCGGTGCCGAACGCGATTTGTGCCGGCCGCAGCAGGTTCGCCGCGCGGCGCACCCCGTCCGCGATGCGCCGCGCCACGAAGCGCTGGTAATCGTCGAGCGGCTGATCGGAAACGAAGCGGCTCTGCCCCAGCGCGCTGGCGGCGGAGTGCGTGTGGGTGGCGGAAATCATGACGTGCCCCGGCGGAATGCCCGTCGCCTCCTCGATCAGCCGCCGCGCCTCGATGCTGAGGTTGCGGTGCAGACCGAGCAGGTCGCAGACCACGAGCGCGAGTTTGGTCCGGCCGTCGTCGAGCACGAGGCAACGCGCGTGCAGTTCGTCATGCACATGCAAGGCCGGATAAGGCGCGAAGCCCCCGACGATTCTCAAGCCCAGTTCGGGCGTGATGTTGCTGGTCGCCGCACCGGCTTGCAGCCGCGGGGCGGCCGGGGCGGCGGCAAAAGCCGCGCCGCCGAACAGGGTGACAGTCAGGAGGAGCAGTTTTTTCATGAGGTGGGGTTTTCGATTCCAAGCCAACGGGGCAAAGAGATATGGCCGGCCTGCAGCCGACAGGCGATGCAAACTTCGTCATATGGCCGGTCCCGGGCTAATCTCACTTTCTGGACCCTGGGGACGCGACGCCCCCGTCGCGTGGATCGAAACCGCTTCGACATGCTTGAGGGTTGTGCGCACCATTCAACGCCGCGAAGTCCATCGCCGCCCGTCGGTCCCCCGTGGCATTCAGCATTCCTCGCTCGGCCTCGTCCCGCCGTTCGCGCAACGCCGCCAGCGCCGGCAAATGGGCCCGGCCGAGCTGCTTGATTGAGCTCAAGCGAAAACTGCCCCGCACGCCCACGAAGCTCGCCACCTGCACCATGCCGACATCGTAACACCCGAGGTACTCGCGCAGGGCCTCTCCCGCCGAGCCGTTGCGCGCGATGAACACAATCATCTTCTCCGCCGACGCGGCCTGGCACGCGGACTCGAAACTCGACGGGCGGAACAAAGCGCCGTCTTCCGCGGCGGCGCCGGCAGCGCGACCCGCTCCAGAAATCAAGGAGAGGCCCGCGAGAATCAGGAAAGTGCGTGGCTTCAACGCACTCGAGACTATTGGCCTTCGCGCAGGGGGCAAGCCCGGCGGCGGCGCGGCGGGCGTGGGTGCGGCAAGCGATCAGAAAGCCTTTCAGCGGTTTCTTGCCCAGAGTCGTATTCCTTTTCAGCGAATGGATGCACGCATGCGGTCGCGCTGCTGGATTCGTCGCTAGGCTGATGCGGCTGGCGCCCGCGGACGGATAACCAGGCGGACCCCAAATGCCAAAACCATCGCTTCGGCTATGCTAATATCGATCCGGATCGAACACGTCTGCGACGATTTTGATACCGCAACTTGCGCGTGGTTCATTCGTGCTCGTAATCGTGCTCTTGCTCGTGCTCGACCGGTGCGATTACGAGCACGATTACGAGTAAGAGCACGAAGGACCCTTTGCCTTGTCCGCCGCAGGCACTCGGTTGCGACTCGCATATTTGCCCTCTGCGGTATCCATTATCTCCGCCACGAACCCCACAACCCCGCAAGGTGCCACCATACCATGAAGCGCAAAAATCTTCGCCTTCGCGTGCTCGGCTGCATCGTCCTTGTTTTCACCCCGTTCAATGTCCTCCGAAGCGCGGACGGCAGCCCGGCCGCCAGAACGACCGTGTCCACCGCCACCGTATCCGGTCGCGTGCAAAACGTCGTGACCGGCCAGTACCTGAACAACGCACGGGTGGTCGTGAAAGGGACGGACCTCGTCGCGTTCACGGACCAATCCGGCACCTATCGCTTGGTCGAGGTCCCGGGCGGCTCCGTCGTACTCGAGGTCTTCTACACCGGTCTCGATCCCCAGCAGGTTCAATTGGAAGTCACACCGGGCGGTTCCATCGAGCACGACATCGACCTCACCAGTGTCGCCCGCTACGGGCAGAACACAAATGTCGTGAAGCTCGATCCGTTCGCGGTGTCCTCTTCCAAGGAAACCGACATCGCGGCAATCGCCATCAATGAGCAACGCTTCGCGCCCAACATCAAGAACGTCACGGCGACCGACGCCTACGGCGACGTCATGGGCGGAAATGTCGGGGAGTTCCTGAAATTGCTGCCCGGCGTTTTCTGGGCGGATACGGGCCAGCCGGATGTCCAGGAGGTGTCGGTCCGGGGCTTCGCCGCCCAAATGACGAGCTTTTCGGTCGATGGCGCGCAACTGGCCAGTTCGCCGACCACCAGCACCCAGCGCGCGTTTCAGGTCCGGCAGGTCGCCATCAACAGCCTCTCCCGCGTCGAGGTAACAAAGGTCCCGACGCCGTCCTCGCGCGCCGATTCGATGGCCGGCTCGGTGAACATGGTAAGCAAGAGCGCGTTTGAAAGAAGCCAGGCCCAGCTTCGCTACAGTGTGAGCTGTCTGCACGCCCTCTGCAATGCCCATCACCTGCGCGAACTGACAAGAGCGTGGGAGGACGATGGTCAGCACTGGGCGGAGAAGATGCACGCTCTGTTGCTCGAAATCAAAGACGCGACCACCAAGGCAGGCGGGCGCGTCACCGAAAGAGAGGCCAAAAGTTTTCGCAGCCGCTATCGCAATATATTGACCAGGGGCGACCGCGAGTGTCCGCCCCCCGAGCCCAAGGATCGCCCCGCCCGACCTGGTCGCATGGCCAGGACGAAGTCACGCAACCTCCTCGAGCGACTGCGCAATTTTGAAACTGAAACGCTCAGGTTCATGACCGACAAGCTCGTGCCGTTCACGAACAA
The DNA here is from genome assembly GCA_016209255.1 of Verrucomicrobiota bacterium. Classification (GTDB taxonomy): domain Bacteria; phylum Verrucomicrobiota; class Verrucomicrobiia; order Opitutales; family Opitutaceae; genus ER46. The sequence goes on along the minus strand of JACQWL010000368.1, from coordinate 197 downwards.
CCAAGGGGAAAACGACGAGCGCATGACCAAGGTCCAACAGAAGATCTCCGGCTGTTTCCGCTCCTTCCAGGGAGCGCAAATCTTCTGTCGCGTGCGCAGCTATCTTTCTACCTGCAGAAAGCACGGCCTCGCCGCCACCGAGGCGCTGACCATGCTCTTTTCAGGCCACCTGCCGGATTTCATCCCGAAGCCCCGAT
>JACQWL010000367.1 GCA_016209255.1 Verrucomicrobiota bacterium | reverse complement strand
AATCACGTATACCGGCGGCGCTATTTCAAAATCGATGGCCCATGGGAGAACTACACCCAAGGCTACGGCCACGATCCCTATTATTTGAAGGACACCTATCAATCCGTAAGGGGAGCAGGGACCCTGTCCAGCACTTGGGCACCGCCCAACGCCGGCGCGGTTTTCGACGACGAAACCACCACCGATTCCGGGCTGTTCGTCATGCAGAACTACTTGCTCAACCAGCGTCTGGTGACGACCGTCGGTCTGCGCACCGATCGCGTCGGGATTAAGAGCCCCAACGCGATTCGCGATCCGGCGACGCAAATCTTCCGCGTCGCGCGGCCGGGTGACCCCGGATATGCACGCACGAAGTTCAACGAAGAAGGTTTGCGGCGATCGGTGGGCGGCGTGTTCCACCTCACCAAGAACTTCTCGCTCAGCGCGAACACATCGACTGGCGTCGATCTCGTCAACGATCGCACGCGCCGCGTCCTGCCGGACGATCTGCCGCCGGCACCGATCAAGACACGGGGCCAGGATTACGGGCTCGGCTTCAGCTTTCTCGACAACCGGCTCAGCGGCTCCGTACGGTATTTCGAATCGCACAGCGACAATGAAGATACCAACAGCCGTGTGCAGGCGGTCTACACCCTGCCGAATGAAGACATTATGTCATCGTTCGCTCACTACTTCCAACAGGCGGGCGTCACCACTTTCGGCGCCAGCGATCCCATCCGGTCGCTCAACGAGCTGACGACCACCTATCTTTCGAACGCCATCGGCTACCTGTCAGACAACGTTAGCAACGGCTACGAGTTCGAGTTCATCGCGAACCCGACCCGGAACTGGACGATTCGCTTCGGCTATGCGCACTCCGACCGCAAGAGGACCAACGTATTGACCGAAGGCGAGGGATGGTGGGCGGGGCGGCTCGCGCTGTGGAAGAACCTGGACACCCTTTACATCGCACGCACCGGCCGGCCGTCGGTGTTCAATCAGCCCACTGTCAACCTGACGGGCCAGACCGGCAACCTCACCGTGGCCCAACGCATCGCGACTTCCGCGGAGGAGCTTGCCGCCGTGCGCGCGGTCGAGGAAAAGGGGTATGGCAATCGACCGGACAAGTTCAATTTTTGGACGCGCTATGCGTTTTCGACCGGACCGCTGAAGCGGCTGTCCGCCGGCGGCGGCATGCGCTACCAGGAGAAGAATATCGCGGGCTACGACGTTCCGACGAACACGGTGCTTTATGGCAAAGACACCTTACTGGTCGACTTGATGCTGCAATATAAGGCCAAGGGGGTCTTTAAGATCCTGCCGGACAAGGTCGGAATCACGTACCAGCTCAATGTCTACAATCTCCTGGACAACCGCGACGTCATCATCAGCTCGCTGCGGCTGCGCCCGTCCGAGTCGACCAGCGTCTCCGGCGGTGCCACCGGCGGCCTGGCGACGGCCGGCCAGAACGAGCCTTACATCCGGCGGGGCTGGCGGCAAGTGCCCAGAACGGCGGCGTTCACGCTACGCTTGGATTTTTGATGCCAACCTCCACCTTCCGTCCGGTTTCCCCCCGTCGCCGCAAGCATGGGCGAGCGGATGCGCCATTGCTCGGTTACACCCGCGGCGGCCAACGATTCGTTGCTCTTGCGGGATTTGTTGTGGCAACGGTCTTCGCGCAACTGCCGCAGCCGATCGAAGGCGGCTACGCCCTTCCAAACGGCTGGCAGCTCACGCCGGCCGGTCGCCACGTGATTCTGCCCGATTACGTGCTGAACGTCGCGCCTTCGCCCGGCGGCGAGAGCATCGTCGCATTACACTGCGGACACAGCCCGCACGGGATCGCCGTAATCGATCCCGCCACGCTGGAGATTCGCCAACAGGTGCCGCTCAAGTCAGCGTGGCTCGGGCTGGCGTGGTCGCCGGACGGGAAGAGGCTATTTGTCTCGGGCGGCAACGCCGAGAGCCGCACGAATCCGACCGCCGCGCCGATCTACGAGTTCGCGTTTGAAAACGGCCGCCTGACCGAGAAACCGGCGCGGAAATTCAACCATCGGCTCCCCGCCAATCGCCTCTACTGGTCGGGACTCGTGCATCATCCGACGAAGCCACTCCTCTTCGCAGCGAATCGCGGCACGCAGCCGACGGCGGGACACGTCGTGGTGTTTGACACCCGCACCGGTGAACGAATCGCCGAGCTGCCGACCGATATTCACCCCTACGTGACCGTGCTCGATCCTGCCGGCGACACGCTCTTCGTGTCGAACTGGGGTGGTCGATCGGTCACCGTGATCGACACAAACACGCGCAAGACCCGTGCGACAATCCGCGTCGGCTACAATCCCAACGACATGGTGCTCGCGGCCGATGGCCGGCTGTTCGTGGCGTGCTCGAACGAGAACTCCGTCTACGTGCTCGACACGAAAGCGCTGCACCCCGTCGAGGTGATTTCGACCGCGATGCATAGGATGGCGCCCGTCGGCTCGACCCCCAACGCCCTCGCGCTCGATGCGGCGGGGAAAATGCTGTTCGTCGCCAACGCCGACAACAACAACGTCGCCGTCATCGACGTTTCGGAGCGCGAAGTCTCGAACATCGTCGGGTTCATTCCGGTCGCCTGGTATCCGGCATCGCTTGCGCTCGCGCCCGACAAGAAATCGCTCTTCGTCGGATCCGCGAAGGGGCTCGGTAGCTACGCCAACGAGCGGGGTCCCACCAGCCCGCTCGCGCGGGAAGGCACCGGCGATGCGCAGTGGGGCCGCGGCGATCATGTCGCGCGTTTGCAGCGTGGCAGCGTCAGCGCGATCCCATTGACCAATCTGAGGGCCGGAATCGCCAGTTACACCCGGCAGGCCATGGCGAACTCGCCTTATAACGACGAAATGCTTGTGAAGGCGCGGCCACCGCAGTCCGGCCCGTCGATCGTGCCGCGCGAAGTCGGCGCCGGCTCGCCGATCAAGCACGTCATCTACATCATAAAAGAAAACCGCACTTACGATCATGTGCTCGGCGATCTGCCGCAGGGCAACGGCGACCCGCGACTTTGCATCTTCGGCCGGAAAGTCACGCCCAACCACCACAAAATCGCCGAGGAATTTGTGCTGCTCGACAACTTGTATTGCGACGCCGAAGTCTCGGTCGATGGACACTCGTGGTCCAATTCGGCCTACGCGACCGATTTCAACGAAAAGCGCTGGCCGCCCCAGTATGGCGGCCACAGCGCGAGCGTACGCGGCCCCGGCGACACGCCATCGTCGGGCCATCTTTGGGACCTCGCGGGAACGAAGGGTCTCACGTACCGCTCCTACGGCGAGTCCGCCGAGCGCGTGAGCGACGGCTCGCAAACCTTCGCGCAGGCGCGCGTCCATGCGCTCGTCGGTTACATCAGTCCGAAGTATCTCCGGGGCAGCGCGCGCGACACGGAGAACTTGAAGGTCTTTCTGGAGGAGTTCGACGAGTTTGAAAAAAACCACGACTTCTCCGACTACGATCTTACGCCGATGTTCGAGCTGAATGAGATCATTTGGAAAAGCGTCAAGGGACCGAACAGCGAAATGCCGCTGCCGATCACGCGTTTCCATTTCAGATATTAATCGGCGATCTCAATGGCCGCACACAGTAAAGGTGCCACGAAGGCCCGCACCTCCCGAATCCCGAGATTCGAGGCGAAGGCCGCCGCGCACACGGCGGGAAAGAACGAACCCGAGACCTCATGAACGTAAAACCAACTTCCGTGCTGCGGGTTAAACCCCGGCTGCTGGTTCCACTGGCTTCGGTCTTTTTGGCGGCTGCGCCGCTGAACGCCACCACTGTGGCCCAATGGGATCGCTTCGAAACCGCCCTGACCAACACGAACTCCTACCGCGACCCCTTTCTCGACGTGACACTCGACGCGATTTACACGCGGCCCGATGGCAGCGCGGTGCGGTTCTTGGGCTTCTACGACGGCCACGCGACCTGGCGCATCCGCTTCATGCCGGATCAAATCGGCGTCTGGAAATATGAGGCGGCCTTCTCCGATGGCACGGCTGGCACAAGCGGAGTGTTCGAGTGCGTGAAGTCCGGTTTGCCCGGACTGATCGGTGCATATGAGGCAAACTCGATTTGGTTCGGCTTCAAGGGGGGCGGACCGCTGCTCGTGCGCAGCTTCCACTGCGGCGACCGCTTCTTCGCGAAGAACTGGGACGATCCGGGCGATTCGAGCGACGGCGAGAAGCGGAAGGTGTTTCTCGATTGGGCGCAGACGCAGGGTTACAACACGCTCTCCATTGCCAGTCATTACCTCAACCGGGACAGCGCGGCGCGCGGACGGGGCTGGACTACTCCGAGGCTCTGGCCGTTGGACGCCGCCGAATTCCGTTGGATGGAAACAATCCTCGACGACCTCGCGGCGCGCCGGATCATCGTATTTCCGTTCGCAGGCTTCTTTGGGCGTGAGTCGAGTTTCCCTGGCACGCACGCGGACCAAACGCTCTACCTGCGCTACACATTGGCGCGGCTCAGCGCGTATTGGAACCTGCTGTTCAACGTGGGCGGCCCCGAACCGCTCCTGCGCGGCAAGCCGTTCCTTTCCTTCGCGGACATCCGCCGCTTGGGTGGTGAGATTCGCGCGCTCGATGTTCCCGGCCATGCGCTCACCGTGCACAACGCCACGGGCGACGACGTATTTCGCGGCGAGCCGTGGTTTGGTTTTGGCACCCTGCAAGGACCAAAGACCACTGACCGCCGGCGGTTGGCCGAGGTGCTCCTGCGGAATCATCATCCCGCCCGGCCGCTCTATGCGCAGGAAACGCTCTGGCCCGGCAACACCGTCGGCCACCCCGCCTACAGCGACGAGGACATCCGCCGGAACGCCTTCACCATTCTTTTCAGCGCCGCGATGATCAATTACGGCGACATGGCCGGTAACTCGTCCTCCGGGTTCAGCAACACACTGGACCCCGCCGACGCCGTGCCGTCACGCCACGCCATCATCCGGCAGGTGTGGGACACCTTCGCGCCGCTGCCGTGGGCGAACTCGAAACCGCGCCAGGACCTGGTGAATACCGGGCATTGCCTGGCAGATCCTGGCCGCAGTTACCTGGTTTACGTCGAGCAACCCGGCCCGGTGCAGGTGAAGATCGAACGCGGGCCGTTCGCCGTGGAATGGATCAACGCCCGCGAGCCCTCCGCAAGGCACGCCGCCGGCCAGACCGAGGACGGGCAGGGTCTCATACCGCCGGGCGACGGGGACTGGGTGCTCGTGCTCAGACGGGGGAAAGAAAATTCCCGCAGCCCGACAGCCGGAACCGACAACCAAGCCGGAACTTGTTTTCCGCCGCCGGGCGAATCGCTCGACAACCAGGTCCGCCGCGCACCGTCTGAGGTTGGCATGGACGATACCATCGTCGCCGGAATCAAGCCCTTTGTCACGGGCCGCTGGGCGCTCTGGCGCGACGGCTATCTCGTCCACGTGCAGGGTGATTTCAACCAGAAGATGGACGTTGCCTCGCTGCGCAAGACGTTGCACGCGCTGATCGTGGGCGCGGCCATCCAGCAGGGGCGTATTCCCGGTCTGGATCAGAAAGTCAGCGCATGGGTGAGCGGGTTTCCCGGGCGTCACGCCGACGCGACCTGGTGGAATGTGATCACGCAGACTTCTGGCTTTGATTATCCCTACGCTAACTTCCCCGCCTTCAAGCCGGGCGAAATGTGGACTTACTCGGACAAGAATCCTCGCGTGCTTTGCAATGCACTGGCCCGCGTGTACGGCAAACAGGATTTCAACGACAACTACGCCGACGTCGCCCAAGCCGCCTATTTTGGCGCCATCGGCATGCGCGGTTGGGCGGCGGTGCCCAAACAAGACGGTGTGCGTTTCCAACTTGACCTCGAGGACATGGGCCGGCTTGGACTGCTCGTGTTGAACCGGGGTCGCTGGGAGGATCAGCAACTCATCCCGCAGTGGTTCGTCGAACAACTCGAACGAAAACAGACCGGTGCCATCCGTGTGAATTACAACGGCCCCGACGATGGCAGGATCGAGCTGGATCCGGAGAAATTTCCCGAGGTGCCGTATGGCTTCATGACGTGGGTGAACAGCGACGGCGATTTCTATCCCGGCGCCGACAAGTCTTGGGCTTGGGGCGCAGGCGCGGGCGGAACGCGCATCCTGTGGAATCGCAACAACGGCGTCGTGTTTGCTGGCGTGGGCGTTGACAATCGGCCTTCGACGAACGGCATTCCGCACGCTGTTGAACTCGCCATTCGCGGTGAGAATCCGCTCATGGCCCGGCACGCGAGAGCGACCGTTGCGCCCCGCGTACCTTCCCGCTAAAGCCCCGGCGATTACCGGCTCGCGCAAGCCACCGATTATCCGACCTCCCGCTTGTAGGATAGTCGCGCGCGACTTATTCGCGTCGCGCCGAACCGGCGTTCGCGGGGTGCGGCAGCCGCTTCGGGTTGGTGTATGCGAAATGTCGTGACCGCAGCAGGTCGATCGTCTCCTTGATCGACGGGCGGTCGCCCCAGAACGTGCCGGCGTACGCGAAGCGCACGACACCGTCCTTGTCGACGATCACGGTTGCCGGCCGGTTGATCCACTCGGAATGCACCACAAAGGCCATCGGCTGCACGCCGTAGGTGGCGCCGACGGCGCCCGCGCGGTCGACGAGGTGCGGCCACCAGATTTTTTCGGTATAGTCCTTCTTGAAGGATGACTTGCTGAACCAGTAGTGAGGCTCCAACTCCTTTCCCACCATTACCCGTGCTGGAAAGGTGTCGTGACATTCGATCGTGAAGACCTGTACGCCCTGGCGGGCGAATTCGTCTTTCAGCGCGATGAGATCGTGAAACTCGTGGTGGCAGACGGGGCACCAGTCCGCAAAGACCCAGATAAGCAGCACGTCGCTCTTTCCGCGAAAATCGGCGAGGCGCCAGACGCGCCCCTCGGTATCCGGCAACGCAAAATCCGGCGCCGTCGCCCCGACCCGCACCTGATCGAAGCGACTTTCGTCAAGCGCAGCATAAGCGGCGGCGAATTCCGGAGAAGGATGTATTCCGCGCTCAAGAGCATAAATCGCCAGCTCACATTGGTGCTGCACGTCGCGCGACGGGTCGGAAGCGAGACCTTTTTTCAGCGCCAGCAGCAGCGACGCCTCTCCGATCTGCCCGAGTGCCACGGCGGCTTGGGACCGAACGACCCAGTCATCGTCGCTTTCGAGGCGCGCGGCAAGCGGTGCCGCGGAGGCGGCGATCTGCAGTATGCCGAGCACCATCGCGCTGACCTGGCGAAGGTGTGGATTGGGATCGTTGAGCGCGCGGATGAGTGCGGGGGCTGACGGCGGCCCCAGCCGGATCAGATCGCGGACGGCGAGCGTGCGCACGCGCCAATCGTCATCGGCGAGATTGGCCACGCCGCGCTGGTCGAGCGTGCGGTCGAAGGTCATGCCCTCGCGGACAGGATGAAACGCGTGCGCCCGCAACCGCGCGAGGACAATATCGACGCGGTCGTCCGAGCCGCCGGCTGACTGGGCAAATGACATCCCCCCAAGGTGCAGGGAGGCGAGTCCGATGGGAAGCAAAACCAACCAGTGCAGTGTTTTCATGGAATTGAGAAAGCGATCGAACCGCATCTGCCGCGATCGCCCGGATCGGCAGGCGGACATCGAACCCCATCAGCGAGGCGGTGAGACGGGGCGGGCATTGCCGGTCCTGGCGTCGGACCATTGTTCCAACCTCGCCTGCACGAGTCCAATCATGCCGGCGAGTCCGCCGGTTTCCTTGATCTCGCCGGCACCGATCAGGATTTCGGTTGAACCGTCCTTTTCCACCAGGATGATCGGCAAGGGAGTCGCGGCGTATTGTGGGTAGCGCGGGCGGAATTCGTCGCGGTGGAGGAAGATCGAGGGAAACGGCAGCATCTGCAGGAAATTCTTCCACGGGATCAGCATCCCGGACAGCCCGAACGTATAGCGGCAGAGGCTGCACTGGTAGGTATGCGGGGAGAAAAACTTGTGCGACCAGTCGGTCACCGCATTGAACAGTCCGTTGTCGGCGTTATAGACGAGGATGAGGCGTTCCGGGTTCATGGGGATTAAGGTGTCGGGACAGGCTGGTTTGCTTCCGGGCGCGCGTGCCGGCTGCCGTCGTTTTCGGCCGACGGCAAACCGGACCGCCGGCATTGCGCTGCGCGCTGGTCACCCGCCCGCAATAATGCCGCTTGCAGGACGTCAGCCCGCACGGGTTTGCTGATATAATCGTCCATACCGGCGGCGAGGCATGCCTCCCGATCGCCCTCCAGTGCGTTGGCCGTCACGGCGATCATCCAGGGCCGCCGATTTACCGGCAGTTCTGCGCAAAGCCGGCGGGCGGTGGCGAGACCGTCCAGCTCCGGCATCTGCACATCGATCAGCGCGGCATCGAATGGATCGCCGCGGTCGATCCACGCCAGAGCCTCGCGGGCCGACGCCGCCGGATGGGGAACGAAGCCCCACCCCGCCGTCTGCAACCCGAGAAGCCGGCGGTTGGTCGCGTTGTCATCCACGATCAGGAGGTGCCGGCCGGAGAGAACCGGGTTTGGCAAAGGCCGGGGCGCATCGTAACCGGGAACCGGGACGAGCGGCAGCTCGAATTGGAAGTCCGCTCCGTCACCGGATTTCGACTCCACCCAGATGCGGCCACCCATCAGTTCAATTACACGCCGGCAGATCACCAGACCGAGCCCGGTGCCGCCGTAACGCCGGGTGGTGGAGGCATCGACCTGCGAAAACGGCTTGAAGAGCCGGTCCATCCGGTCGGGCGGAATGCCGATGCCGCGATCGCGGACTGAGACATGCAGGCGCAGGGCGGAGCCGCCGGTGTCCGCTGCGGGCGGACGTGACGAGACGGTCACCAGCACCTCGCCCGCGTCGGTGAATTTGACGGCGTTACTGACGAGATTGACGAGCACCTGGCGCAGCCGCGTAACGTCCCCGAGAACGGCCGGCGGCACGCCCGGCTCGATTACATAAAGCAATTCGAGGTTCTTCTGCGCGGCTTGGCCGGCCGCGAGATCGAAAGCGCTCTCGATGCAGGCGGCGAGTTCCACGGGTTCGCGTTCCAACTGCAACTGGCCGGATTCAAGTTTCGAGAAATCCAACACATCGTTGATCAGCACGAGTAATGTGTCTCCGCTGTTGCGAATGGTCTCGGCGAATTCCCGCTGTTCGTTGTCGAGGGGGGTGTCCAGCAGGAGATCGGTCATGCCGATGACCGCGTTCATCGGCGTGCGGATTTCATGACTCATGTTGGCGAGGAATTCTGCCTTCGCCCGCGTCGCGGCCTCCGCAGCGGCGCCGAAGCGCTGTGCCTCGGCGGTGGCGCCTTCCAGCGCGTCGTTGCGCTCGTGCAATTGCTTGCTTTTCTCCCGCACGGCCAGTTCGGCCTCGCGACACTGCCGATCGCTTGCCACCAGCCAGCGCCATAGCGCCAGGGCCGCGACCAGCGACACCACCAGCCAACCGCCTCCTACTTGCGCGCGGGTCAAGGTCGCCGGCAGCACAGCGAGCAACAGCCCCATGCCCAAATCGACCGTGATAACCGCACCGAGCACCCGCACGCCCCAGGCAAAGGCGGAGCGCGCAGGCCCGGAGTGAGTGTCCGCTGTCATCATTGTCCCTTCGACCAAACGGTCGTGTTTGTATGGAATGTCTGCCATGCAAACCAATAGGCCGGCGTATAGGGCACGGGCGTGCCCTCCGCGTCGGTAAGAACGAGGTGGCGGTTGGCCCGATCGAATCGCAGGCGCACGGCCATGCCGCCAACGGTGTCCTCCACCACCTCGCCATCGGGGAGGCGGTCGTGCGGGTAGGCGCGGGCGGCGCCGTTAAGAAAGACGCCGGCGACCCACGCCTTGGTCGGGAGATCCTGGCGGTTGGAATTTACCGGAAACATCAGCCGCGGGGACTGCTCGTAGTCGCTGTAAGGCTGGCGGCCATAGTCGCGGTCGAATCCGGTGTCGGTGGAGAGCACAAGTCCGCTGGGAAATGCTCTCTTCCATGCTCGCCACGTCAGGTGCTGGGCCGGCAGGAGCGTCAGTTTGCGGCCGACCTTTGGGCCGCTGACCGCCGCCATCTCGAGCTGCGACCAGAGGCTCTCGGTCTGACGATCATACATGAGCACGTCGCTTTGGTAGAGCAGACCGGAGACGCCGAATTCGAGGGCGCGCCCGTCGACTGTACGGTCGAAGACCATCGCAGAACCGCAGAGCGGACAGTAGCTCACATTGATCGCGAGATTGCCGATGCGGTCGTTGACGATCTCATGCCAGACGAGGATGCGGAGCGGATAGGCGCGCGTCTCTCCCGCGTGCGTGAAGCTTACGACCAAGTCGTCGTCTTTCATGAATTTCACCCCCGCGGCAGGCACGAATTTCGGGTGGTCGACGGAGGGAATGCCGTCGCGCGGCGGGCCGCCGGCGCGGATGTCGGCGACGGGGATGGTGGCGTGGTCGAGCTTGAAGCCGAGTATTTGCACCGCGAGGGCGGATGACGACAGGACGATGAAGGTGCCAGCGAGGATCAGACCGAGGGAGAGGAAACGGACGGTCGGTGAGATCATGGGTGAAATGGCGAACGGGAGCTTCGGCCCGCTGCGTCCGGGTCGAAAGCGGGCAGCCGAATTTGAAAGCACGCGCCCGGCTGTTCCCCAGACGGCAGCAGCTCGATGTGGCCGCCATGCGCTTCAACGAAGCGCTTGCATAGCGAGAGCCCGAGGCCAGTGCCGTCGGGTTTTGTGGTGACGAACGAATCGAAGATTTTCTTCCGCAGTTCCGCGGGGACGCCCGGACCATTGTCGCGTACCGATACCGCCACCCAGATTCCGTCGGTGAATGCCCGCACGCTGATGCGATGCTCCCCCGCATGGCCGGCGAGCGCCTGCGCCGCGTTGCGCACGAGATTGATGAGGACCTGCTCCATCTGCTGCACGTCCATCATGACGCGCGGGAGATCGGGCGATATGGAGGTCTGGAGCACGACGCCCGACTGCCGCAGTTCCGCAACGATGAGTTCTTCGGCACTCGTGAGCACGTCGGCCAGCGAACCCGGCGAGCGTTGCACCGGACGGTTGCGGGCAAAATCGAGCAGGTTGCGGACGATCGACGAAACGCGCCGGGTTTGCTGCGAAATGATGGTTCCAGCTTTCCGCGAATCGCCCGCGTAGCCCTCCGCCAGCATTTCCGAGTAGCCGCTGATTGCGGCCAGCGGATTGTTGATTTCGTGGGCGATGCCCGCCATCAGCTCGCCGAGCAGGTGCATTTTTTCTCCCTGCAAGAGCCGCTCGTGGGCGGTCTGAAGCTCACCGAGGGCGTTGCTCAATTCCGCGGTGCGCTCGCGGACACGGCTCTCGAGGGTTGCATTCTTGGCGGCCAGCTCTTGCTCGAAGTGCGCGCCCAGCGAGCGGGCGAGTCCCACGCCAACGAACGAAATCAACAGCAGCGTCGGCACGGCCGCGCCGAGAAGCCGCCAGCGCAGCGCGGCGAACTCGCTCGCGATGACGGCGGTGTTCTTGTGCACGGCGACGGTCCACGGCTCCCCCGATACCGGCTGGTAATGGATCAACTGCACGGGCTCGTTGGGTTCACGCTGCAAACCCGACACGGGTTGCCGGCTTCTCAGCACGCTCGCAATCGGCACGGTTTGCTGCGTGTCGAGTCGAGTCATGTCCATGTTGCCCCAGCGCATTCCGATCATGGCAGGCTCCGGGTGACTGATGACCCGGCCCTCATGGTCGAGCAGGCAGAGGAAATCCGCCTGTGAGCCGGTGCCCTTCAGCACGCCTTGGAGCCGGTCGATCGTCTGCGCCGGTCCGGCGCCGGCGGCGAGTTCTCGGTCGATGAATCGCGCGATAATCACCGCTTCGCGCTCGGCGGCGCGCGTTTGATTCGCGAGCAACTCCGTCTCGACGCGCCGCAGCAGCACGAAGCTCCCGGTGAGGCCGATGGCCAGCACCACGACGGATACCAGCAACAGCATCGTCAAGAAGCGGCGGATTTCCCCGTCGCGCGCGAAGCGGAATGTCATCGGCATAAACGGGCGGGCCGCGGGCGGGCACCAAGGGTTGTCGAAGAATGCATGACGTTTAGACGAAGAACGGTCGCGCTTATTCCCGGTTACCGCACGACGGTCGCGGCCAGGCGAAACCACGAACTCCGACCCTACCGAACGTTATCTCGCCGAGGTGAAAACGGTTGGCCGTCGTCACGTTCATCTCGCGGTCGGAGTGGTGAAGACGGTGAAAGCGCCAGAGGAACGGAGACGCGTGATTGAGCCAGTGCCAGAAATATGTCCAGCAATCGAGGAGCAGACCGAGCATCGCGGCGGAGAGCGGCAGCCGATAACTGGCGATTTGCCCGGCGATCATACAGGGACGCGCGCGGTGTGCAGCCAGTAGAGCAGGCTGCCGACGAAGAACCAGCCCGCGAGCAGCCACAACGAAAACGCGGGCGAATTCATGATTTCGGCTCGTGCGACCAACGGCTCCGATCCAACAAACCACCCCACATGCGGTTAAACGGATGCACGACGCGGGCCGGTGCGCCGTGGGTAGTCACCAGCGGACGGTCCTCGTTCGCCCATTGAAAGATTGATCCGTCAAGATTGAGCACGATGCGCCCGCGCTTTTTCCCCAATCGCACGGCAGCCTCCGCGGAACGCCATCCCACCGAACAGTACAGCACGACCGGTTGACCGGGTTTCGCCTTGCGCAACGCTTCAGCCTGCTGCTCCGCCGTCGCCGCCCAAACAGCGCCGGGCAAATGGCTGACCTCGTATTCCTCGCGGGTTCGAACATCGATCAGTAGCGGTTGCTCACGTTGCGGGTTGGCGAGCCAACTCGCCAGTTCCCGCGTGTCGACCGCGGCAACGGAGTGGAAACGGGTGGCGATATCCCGTCGCACGTTTGGCCACGATGGAGCGGATGAGACGCTCGCGACGAATCCTCCGAGGCCGATGGCCGCGAGCGCGACCAGTCCGAGCGCACCCGGCCGGCTGCGGATTGGCCGTCGCACGGCTTCGCCGGAGGTCGTCATCCCTACACGTGAATTATGGGCGGTCATCGGTCGATGCCGATCTGATGAACTGGTGTGCCCGAGACCATTTGGTGTGGCGTTCAGAGACTATTTCAGCTCGAGAAGTATGTCGATGCCGACGGTGCCCCCGACGACGGCAGTCGCCGCCCAACTGTCCGTGCCGACGCCGAAGTCGTTGCGGTTGAGTTCCGTCTTCGCGCGGATGCCCATGACTTCCGTATTCATGAGCCCCATCTTTACCTTTTGCACGCCGAGCAGGGTGAAGGGAACCTCGAACGGCCTCTTCACGTCACGAATCTGTAGTGTGCCTACCGCCTTGAAAGTCTGGTCCCCTGTCTTCACCACGTTGGTGCTGGTGAATTTGATCTCCGCCCAGCTCTTCGCATTGAAGAAATCCGCCGACTGGAGGTGTCCGGCGCGTTTTTTGTTGGCCGTCGAGACCGACGCCACATTCACGGTGAATTCAATCGACGGGCTTTTCGTCAGGTCCTCCTTGTCGAGATTGAAGGTGCCGCCGAAGTCGAGGAACTGACCTTTGACCGGCGTGAAAAAGTGATTGATCTCGAAGCCGACGGAAACGTGTTCTTTGTCCACGTTCCACTTGGTCGGCGCGCCACGGACGGCGAGCGGCAGAGCGAACAACGAGGCGAGCGTGAGGAGGGAGGGAATGATCCGGCGGTTCATGGCTGGGAGGTCTTTGGCTTTGATTTTATTTTAATTGGACGAGTTGTGACGCGCAACGAACGCAGATATTCCGCAGCTTTGTCAGGAAACCGGCGGCAGCGGGTCGGGCGCCGCCGGCGAACTGGAGCCGACCCGACGCGAGGTTCGGTCAAGCCAGCCGTGACTCGTCCTCCAAGCAGCGCACCGCCAGCGCGGTCCAGCCGGTCTGGTGGCTGGCGCCGACGCCGCGGCCGTTGTCGCCATGGAAATATTCGTAGAAGAGCACGAGATCCCTGAAGTGCGGGTCGTCAGCGTAGCGCGTGTCGGAGCCATGCACGGGCCGACGGCCGTCTGCGTCGCGCTGGAAAATGGAGCCAAGCCGACGGGAGAGTTCGCTGGCGACCTGTTGCAGGTTGAGCCTGCGGCCGGAACCGACCGGTGCTTCGACGAGCAACGAGTCGCCGTAATAGGCGTGATAACGCTCGAGCGCCTCCACGAGGAGGTAGTTGACGGGAAACCAAATCGGGCCACGCCAGTTCGAGTTGCCGCCGAAGAGGTGGGAGTTGCCCTCGGCGGGCGTGTAGTCGAGGCGCAGTTCGCGGCCATCGGCGCGAAAAACAAATGGATTCTTTTCGTGGTATTTCGACACGCCTCGCAGTCCATGCGGTGAAAGAAATTCCGCCTCGTCGAGCAATACGCGCAACACGCGCGTGAGCCGCTCGCGCGAGGGAACAGCGAGCAGTGTCTTGTGATGGCTGAGGGCGCATTCGTCGCCCGCGTTACCGAGGTGTTGCGCGAGTTCCGGGCGATGGTGCAGGAACCACTCGTAGCGCTTCTTGAAACCGGGGAGTCCGTCGATGACGCCGCGGTCGAGGACTTCGACGGCGATGAGCGGGAGCAGGCCGACAAGCGAACGCGTGCGCAACGGGACGCTGTGCGTGCCGTAGTCGATCTGATCGTAGTAGAGCCCGTCCTGCTCGTCCCAGAGGCCGGTGCCGCCGGCGCTGTTCATCGCGTCGACGATCTGCACGAAATGCTCGAAGAACTTCGACGCCATATCCTCGTAGGCGGTGTGAACCGAGTCGTCGGGGTTGCGGGCTAGTTCGAGCGCCATGGCGAGCATGGTATTCGCGTAAAACGCCATCCACGCCGTGCCGTCAGCCTGGCGCAACTGGCCGCCGCCAGGGATGGGCTGGCCGCGATCGAAGACGCCGATGTTGTCGAGGCCGAGAAAGCCGCCGGCGAAATGATTTTTCCCCTCGGCGGCCTTGCGGTGGACCCACCAGGTGAAGTTGAGGAGCAGTTTTTGAAAAACCCCCTCCAGAAACGCGCGATCGCGCTGCCCGCGCGCGGCGGAAATTTTGTAGACCCGCCATGCGGCCCACGCGTGGACGGGCGGGTTCACGTCACCAAACGCGAACTCGTAGGCCGGGATCTGCCCGTTCGGGTGCATATACCACTCGCGCAGAAAGAGCGTGAGCTGCTGCTTTGCGAAGTCCGGATCGACGCGCGCCATCGGGACCATGTGGAACGCGAGGTCCCACGCGGCGAACCACGGATACTCCCATTTGTCGGGCATCGAGATGACGTCGCGGCTGTGGAGGTGCGTCCATTCCTGGTTGCGGCCCGACTTGCGCGACTCCGGCGGCGGCGGCGTGTTCGGATCACCCCAGAGCCAGTGGTCGGGGACGTAATAATAAAACTGCTTCGACCAAAGGAGGCCGGCGTAGCCCTGGCGAATCACGTTACGCTCGTCAGGGGTCGCGCCAGTCGGAATCACGCGCGAATAGAACTCGTCCGCCTCGCGACGCACGCGGTCGAACTCACTCTCAAATCCTCGCCCAAACGAGAGCGCTTTGCTCGCCTTCGGCAGGAAGAGTTGGAAATCGACGGTGATTTCGCCGCCGGCGGGAACTTCAAGAATGTAGTGCAGCGCGGACTTCGTGCCGGTCTGCGCGGGGTTCACCGCGGCGGTCTCGCCGTT
>JACQWL010000379.1 GCA_016209255.1 Verrucomicrobiota bacterium | reverse complement strand
TTCGGTGGTCGCCGTCCAGCTGTAGTTGGCGGCGTTGGCGAGCTTCGTGGCGGCGGCGGCGACATCGTCGGCGGGCGTGGCATGGGAAATCGCAGCGGCAAGCGTCGCGGCGAGGCAGGAGGCGAGGTGGTTTTTCATGTTGGGTTTTCGGTTCGAATCGTTGCGCCAGCAGGGTCACGCCGCGCGCCAAGCGCGCTCCGCGATCTCGACAGCGTAACGGCGGACGATACTGCGCATGTTGGAGCGGAAAACAATCCACTTCACGTCGGGGGAGCTCTCGACCGGGCGCCGCGTCGGGCGGGCGTCGGAGGGCATGTGGCCGCCCCATCCATCGGCGTTGCTTGTCCGGACGTTCTTTGTTTCGTGCGCTTCGTATGTTTCCAGGGCTGCACCCCTCCACGCCTTCCCGAGCTATAATGCTCTTGTCCAATCCACCAATCCCTGAAACTAATCCATCCGCCGCCATTCACCCCCACTTTTGACGACCCTTCGGACATCCCCGGAGAATGCCCGTCCACTGATTCAAGCGCCGATGCCGATCCTTCCCCTCGAGAAAGCTGAAACAGCCATGAAACGCACAAACCCCATTGCCCTGTTGGTTGGATGGATCGCCCTTGCCCTCGCGCCGGCCCATTGACCATGAAATCGCCAATAAGATTGTCCCGGCGCCATTTTATCCGTGGCGCAACTCTGATTGCCGCCGGCGCGGCCATGTCGTCCAAGCCGCTTCTCGTGGCGGCCGATGGCGCGAAGCATACCCGGGTCATGCCTCGGGTGCCAGGCCGGTTTCAACTCAAGATGCGCCAGTGTCGCAAGCCCGTCCCGGCTGGATTTGCCTATGAGCCCATGTACAGCGACGTGCAATGGGAGGTCGCTGAAACTGCGATTGTTGTTTGTGACATGTGGATTGAGCATCCCTGCAAGATGGCCGCGCAACGGGTGGCCGCGTTGGCCCCGTTGCTGAATCGGGTTATTTCCGCCGCCCGGGATCACGGCGCCTTAATCATCCACGCCCCGAGCGAAGGCCCAAAATATTACGAGGCGACGCCCTTTCGCCGGCGAGTCACTTCCGCCCCACGCCTCGAACCTCACGTGCCCATCCGGTCGCGAACGGAATGCGATCCGGCGCGGGAGCCGAATCTGCCCGTCGTAACCAATAATCGCGTGGACAAACCGCCCGGGCCGAGCGGTTGCGACGATCCCATTGTGCAGTCCAGGGGCAGTCCCGACCGGCACCAGCATCCGGCACTCCAGATGACCGGTTACGACGCGGTCAGCGACAGCGGCCAGGAGATGTTCAACCTGTTCGGCCAGGAAGGGATCAAGAACGTGGTACTGACAGGCGTCCATACCAACATGTGCGTGCTGGGCCGCTCCTTTGGCATCCGGACATGGGTTTATCTTGGATTCAACGTCGCGCTCTGCCGCGACATGACCGATGCCCTTTACGATCCGCGCGATTACCCGTTTGTGAGCCACGCCCGCGGCACCGAGTTGATCGTCGAGCACATCGAGAAATATTGGTGTCCTTCGATCCTGAGCGCGTCCCTCTGCCAGGTCGCGCCGGGGTCGAACGACCCCGCAACCTCCGCCAGCCGATCATGACGGCACGCAATCTCTTTCGGGTGGTTCCCGCATTGGGGGCGCTTTTTTCGACCTGCGATGCCCTCGCGGTCGAAGCGATCTCGAAGGCTCCCAACGTGCTGTTTATTGCCATCGATGACCTGAACGACTGGATCGGGCCGCTCGGCGGTCACCCCCAGGTGAAGACACCCAATATCGACCGGCTCGCCCGGCGGGGCATCGTGTTCACCAACGCGCATTGTGCCGCGCCCATCTGCAACCCGTCTCGCGCCGCGGTGTTCAGCGGACGACACCCGTTTGAAACCGGCGTGCTCGCCAACGATAATCAAGATATCCGTACCGCCCAACCCGACTTGGTGCTGCTTCCCCAACATTTCAAACGAGCGGGCTATCGCACCTACGGCACGGGCAAGTTGCTGCATCAAAAGAGCACGGGCCTGTTCGACGAAGAGCATTATCCTGAGCAAAGGTGGAGCCCGTTCGCACCCCCGATGGTGGAATACACCGCCGAAGAACTGCCGTCGAAGGCCAGCGACGATCCGCGGCACGTCACCACGCTCAAAGGCCGGCAGGTGATTTTACCGCTCAATCGGATGCCGAGCGACCGGGCGCCCCAGACGCGAGGCGGAGAATCTTTCGATTGGGGACCGCTTGAGGTCGAAGACGCCGACATGGGAGACGGTCACATCGCGGACTGGGCGGTGAGGCAACTCCACACGTTGCCCTCGCAGCCCTGGTTCCTCGCCGTGGGATTTTATCGCCCGCATATCCCGCTTTTTGCGCCAAAGAAATACTTCGACCTCTACGCCGGCATGGACATCAGGCTTCCGGAAGTAAGGGCCGACGATCTGGATGATCTGAGCGCTGCCGGTCATACTTGGGCCACGCGTCCAGACACCGCCGGCGCACATGCGACGGTGGTGAAGTACGGCCAGTGGGAGGCTGCGGTCAGGGGCTACCTCGCCTGTGTTTCGTTTGTCGATGCCCAGGTCGGGAAACTCCTCGATGCGCTTGATGCGGGACCCGGCGCTGGAAACACCGCGATCATACTCTGGGGTGACCATGGCTGGCATCTCGGCGAGAAAGAGCATTGGGGAAAATGGACCGGCTGGCAGCGCGCGACGCACACACCGTTGATCATCGCACCGGCAAAGACGGATCTGGCCGAGGGGTTCAAGCGCGGTGTCTCCTGCGTCGAACCGGTGAGTTTGCTCGACGTCTATCCCACTCTGATCGAACTGTGCGGGCTCCCGCCGCGCGCGGGCCTGTCCGGACAGTCGTTGGCGCCGTTGATGCGAAATCCCGCCGCTGTGACCGGCCGCCATGTGCTGACGACCTTCGACAAGGGAAACTACTCCGTGACCGGCAAGCGCTGGCACTACCTCCATTACGCAGACGGCAGCGAGGAACTCTACGACGCGATCAATGATCCGCACGAATGGGTGAATCTTGCGGGCAAACCGGAGCTTCGCTCCGTGCAACAGGAGCTGGCGGGTTATCTTCCGAAAACGCCAATTTCAGGCAACGACCCCCCGTCGCCGTCCGCCAACCGGAAAAAGAAACGAAGGTAAGCCAAATCCCGCGTTTTCGACGATGCGTGAACAAGCGATCCGCAACGTCGTTAAATGATCGCATGTCGTAGCGGGCCCGGCTCCGCCCCGGGCCGCAATTTACCAGGCGAGGGTGAATAGCCTGACTTGGAAAGGGAGCCGCCAACCCGGTCTGGCTGGCAGGTCCACGTTGTGACCTTGCGACTGAATTCATGAACGTTGCCCTGAGTTTGCCTGCTGGCATCACGGGGCGACATCATCTGGCCGGTGCTTTGAGCGCCCGCTCGGCGGCGGCGAGGGTGTCGCACGTGACGATCTTAACCCCGCGCCGATAGTGAATGATCGAGAGGATTTTGAAACCGATGTCCTTGCTCGGATCGGGAATGACCCGCACCACGGTGCCAATGCCTTTGGCCCGGGAAAGATCCATGATCCTGGTCAAATGGCCGACACAGTCCAAATCCATCGACTCCAGCCCGCTGAGGTCGGTCAGCACCGTGAAGCCAGCACGCATTGCGGGCAGTTGGGTCTCGACCTGGGCGCGACACGCTTTCATCCCGGCCGCCGTCACGTGCCCCAGATACCGGATGCGGACCAGATTTCGGACCGTATCGGATCGAACCTCGAACATCGGATCGGCGGTCATGGTGTTCTTTTGCCCGTGATTTGGGCGGATTTCACGGAGAATCTTTTCCTGAACCCATCATGGCTCTGCGCTGGGCTACACTTGGCGCCAAAATCGTTTGCGGATCACGTCATCCCTGCGTTCACGCGCAGGGCTACAATCAAGGCGTAGCCAGCCGCGTGAGCGGCGGGACCGGCAGTAAACGCGCGCCAAATTGTGTCGCCGTGAATAACAAGGCCCGGCTCACGAGATGTTGTCCGCGCAAGATCCCAGCCGCCCTCGGGACAAAACAACCGTCGCACGCCAGCGAACGGGGTCAGCAGGCACCGCAAAGAATTTTTGCGTTTTTTGTCCCTTTTTGCCGAATTTCAGTCCACCTCCTTGGGACGCCGTGTCCCCCGCGCCAGTATCTTCGATGCATTTCCTCCATTACCTCGCCGTCTTCACGCTGGTTGCGCTTGGGCCGCAGCCGGTCGGTTTCGCTGCGGAAACGTCGCGCGCCACGGATTGGCCGGCCTGGAGAGGACCCGCGGCCGACGGCGTCGCGGACGGCAGGAATCTGCCCATCCGATGGACGCAGACGAAAAACGTCCTCTGGTCGGTGAAGTTGCCGGGTTGGGGAACCAGCTCGCCCGTGGTCCATGGAAACCGGATCTTCGTCACCTCCGAAGTCGAAGCGGACGGAAGCAAATCGCTCCTGACACTGTGCTTCGACCGGCAGAGTGGCCGGGAATTGTGGCGGCATGACTTCGGCTTTGGCGTGAACCAGCGGACGCACGCGAAGTCCAACCTCGCCGCGAATACGCCGGCGGTTACCGACGATGCCCTCTATGTTGGCTTCGGCAATGCGGACCTTGCCCGCTACACCCATGCCGGGCGTCTGATCTGGGTCAGTCGTTACATTCCGAAATTCGGCAATCCGAAAATGGCCTGGGGATACAACGTGAGTCCCCTGGTATTGAACGATGCGGTGCTGTTGCCCTGGGACCATCACACGGGACCGTGCTTTCTGGTCGGACTCGATAAACAGACCGGGGAAATCGCCTGGCAGAAGGACCGTCCGATCGGCACTGCCCACGCCACGCCGCTACGCGTCAAACACCACGGCCAGGAAGACATTCTCGTGCTGGGAAAGAACCGCCTCACGGCCTTCGACGCGGTGACGCATCAAGAGCTGTGGCAATACGGCGAGGGGTCTGGGCCGTTTAACGGCGAGATCATCTCCAGTCCCGTTTACGGGGACGGCATGGTATTCCTCCCGTTGTGGCGGCAAAGCGCAATTCACGCCATCCGGCTGAGAGGCAACGGCCAGCCGCCTGAACCCGTCTGGGTCAACGAAAAGCCGGGGCCGGTGGAACCATCGCTGCTCTACTATCGGGGAATGCTCTATGCGTTGAAGGACAATGGAGTGTTGGTCTGTTTCGACGGACAGACCGGCCACGAGCAATATCGGGAGCCGCTGGGCGGAGAGTGCAACTCGTCGCCGATTGCCAGCGACGGGCACATCTTCGCGAGCAATATCCTGGGCACAACCTTTGTCATTAAGGCCGGGCCGAAATTCGAGCTGCTGGCGACCAACGAGCTGGCGGAACGGATCACCGCTTCCCCGGCGATTTCAGGAGACGCGTTGATCTACCGGACCGACTCTCATTTGTACTGCATCGGACATGCCCGTTGACCGTGGGGCATGGCTGATCGGGTTGTGACGCGCTCGCTTATCGTCGCGCCCGGGCGAATTCCCCGGCGAGTTCAATGAGCTCGATATCGTCGAACGCCATGGGGTAGCGGTTCGCCGTTGCCGCCCGGACCTCTGCCACCACCGCAGGTGTCACCGCGCCGGCCGCATTCGACCAGGAACGGCGGATGAAGGTCAGCACTCCGGCAATGGTCTCGTCGTCAAACGAGCCCCGCAGCGTTGGCATGCTGGAGCCTTCCTGAACCTTTCCGCAGAGCACGATACGGGTAATGATTCGCGGGTCGGCTTGTACCCATCGCGAACCCATTCCGGCGTCGCGGCATCACTCGCAAGCGTGAACAGGGGAGTCGCGCGTTCGTGTTCGGCAGGCTTGAGCGTCGTCCAGTGGCGATCGCTGAAACCGAGCAGGGACTGCGTCGCGCCCGCCACCGCCCTCGCCAACGCTGGATTCCCGTCTGACGCCTCGCGGGCGAGCTGCTCCACGAAATTCGTTTCGCGACTGCCGATCCCGCTCACGACCGCATCCACCAGGAAGGGCTGATCGGCGGACGAGACCAGCAGCCGCCGGATCACGGCGTCCGTTTCCGGCCGGGCAGCCTCGCCCAGTGAGAGCGCCAGCTGCAACCGAACCGCCGGATGGGGGCGACGCGCCAGCCCGGCAAGCCGCGCCAGCATCTGCGCGTCATCGAGCGGATACATGAACTTCTCCGAAAGGCGAATCGCCGCGGAGCATACGCGCGCGTCAACGTCTTCGAGCACGCGAAGGGCGGTGTCGCGATCCAATGCATTGAGCCCGTCGAGCGTCCAGAGTGCATGCAGACGGCCGAGCGGAGGTTGGCCGCGGACCGCGTACTCACGCACGATGGGCGTGGCCGCCGGGTCTCCCTTCTCAATCAAGATTCGCTGTGCCGTGTCGCGCCTCCAGCCGTTGTCATCGCCCAAGGCTTCCACCAGATCGGCAACCGTTGCTGTCTTGAGCACCCGTCTCACGTTCGCGCGGGACTCGTCCGGAACAACCCGCCAAATGCGGCCCCGGCGCGAGACATCGGTTTCCGCATTTTCCGTTCGGTTCGGCACGTCAGCCGCCACACGTCTGGTATCGCCGCCGGGGCCGCCACCGTACCGGTCAACAATATAGAGGGCGGCATCGGGGCCTTGCGCCAGGCTGACCGGCCGAAAGTGGGGGTCGGTCGAGCGCAGAACTTCAATTGCCGTCACGCACATAGCGGACACACACGGTCGAGGCGGCACTGTAAATCCAATTGTCGATGGCCAGGACCAAGCCATTCAAACCGATTGCGCGATCCGGACGTTCGGTGTTGTCCACGGCAATCTTCGTTCTCTCGTCGGAAACCGAGTCGCCATCGCGATCGCGAAGAAACCAGAAATGCGGCGGATCAAGGACGACGACCCCGGCGCGAGCACGAATGATTTCAACTCCTCCTGCGGAGTAAGCAGACGCGTGGGAGAATCGCCTTTCGCCGCCGGGATCGGAGGGCGGACGCTCTGTCCGTAATGCGAAACCGCAGCACTAAGAACGGTGCAAAGCGCCACCTGAGTCAAAATCGAGGTGCAGCGTGCGACCATGCGGCGGGTAGAAATACCGGCGGGACACCAAACCACAAGGAACTCTTTTCCCGCCGGGCTAATGGACTCGTCCTCGACCGACGCGCCCGTCGGTCGCGGGGAATATTGTGCCGGCCGGATGGGCGCAGCAGTCTTTCGTTCTGCAACCGTAAGTCGCGATGTCCGTAAGCTGCGAGATTGCTCGCGCCAAACCGCGCCAGCGAGCTGGCAGCCTGCGCTGACGCAATCAAAACGAAAAACCATGGCGAGCGCGATGGGAGGGCAATTGACATCGGCGGTGAAACCGGCAGCGTCTCCCGCTACCAACCCAGTGACTCCGTCGGTGTTCAACCGGGGAGTCGGCATCTGCAACCCCAGTCCGTACCGCCGTGAACACGAACCCCGTTCGACTACTGGCCCTCGCAAAAAAAATTCTGTTGTTCTCAACCGCGATGGCGCTTTGCCATCACCTGTACGGTCAGGCGACCGGCGCCGTCGGAGGAGTGGTGACCGATCCGAACGGCGCCTACGTGGTGGGCGCACAAATCCGGGTTGACGGCACGGCCCTGACCACCAGCACGGACCGTGCGGGCCGCTTCAACCTGCCTGGCGTCCCCGTGGGCCGCCACCGCGTGACGGCCACTTATCTCGGGTTGGAGCCCACGGTCGCCACGGTCGAGGTCAATGCCGATCGGAGTGCGTTCGTGGATATTACCTTTGCCTCCGGCAACACCGTCATGATGCAGAAATTTGAAGTGCAGTCGGAAAGGGAAGGCCAGGCTCGGGCGGTCAACCTGCAGCGCGCCAGCGACCAGATTAAAAACATCATCTCCGCCGACTCCCTGGGCCGTCTGCCCGATGCCAGCGCGGGCGAAGCGCTCTCGCGCATTCCGAGCATCGCCATTCAATCGGATCGCGGTGAGGCCGAGTTCATCACCGTGCGCGGCCTTTCGCCCAAATACAACAATGTCGCGATCAATGGTGATCGCGCGGCGTCCGCCACCGACCCGACGGAAAGCCGGCAAACCCGCACCGTTTCGTTGGACGCCGTGCCCACCGATTTGATTTCCAGCATCGAAGTCACGAAAACTTCCACGGCCGACATGGATGCGGATTCGCTTGGCGCCAACGTCAACCTGATCACGAAGACCCCGCTCGAATTCAAGCGGCGCGTGCTCAACGGAAAAATGGAGTACGGTGTCAACTCGATGGACCGGAGGACCAGGCCGACCTACAGTGGCGGGTTCACTTACGGGGATCGTTTCAAGGACGGGCACTACGGAGTTCTGGTGAGCGGCTCCTATCTCAACAACCTGCGCGACGTCAATGGGACCGAGCAGGGCTATGCCGACGTGTCGATTGGCGGGCAGACGGTGACCGAGGTGCCGACCAACGTGCGGTTCACCTATCGGTGGCTGAACCGAACGCGGAAGGCGCTTAGCGCCCAAGGGTTCGTCCGGACCGGCGTGGACTCCACGCACTATGTGCGGGCGCTCTATAACGACTTTGCCGATGCCGACACAACCTGGACGCACCGTGCCAGGTTCGATAGCGGGGCCGTCTTTCTCCCGGGCACGACGAGCACCAGCGGCAGCGTGGACGGCGGGCGCATCACGCGGGACGACCGGAAGAGCGTGAAATCGACGCTGGTGTGGAACCTGGCCGCGGGCGGCGAATGGGACAAGCCGAAGTATCACCTCGATTACTCGCTCACGTTTGGGCGCTCCGGTTACAAGGTGAACCGGATTCAGCCGACGTGGGAATACCGGCTGTCGGATTACAGGAACGCCAGCGGGGTTGCGCTCAACGCCGACAGAGTGCCCGACTTCACTTTTACCCGCGACACCGCGTTCACCTATTTCACCGATCCGCTTAATGCATTCAGCCAATTAAGCCGGGCCGAAATCGGCGCCCGGGGCGGCATCCTTAGGCGCACGGACGAGAACCACGAATTTGCCACGACCGGCATCGTCAATATCCGAATTCCCGCCACCTTCTGGAGCCATCCGGGTTCCTGGAAGTTCGGCGTCAAGGCGAGAAACATCGAGCGGTATTCGAATCCCAACGCGGCGACGTACAACGTGCCGGCCGCGCAGCGGTTGACACTGGATGGGTTCCTCGACACGAGCAGGAATACGCCCCTGTGGCAGGGCCGCTACAACATCGGTCCGTCGACGGACGTGCCGAAATTCTGGAGTTTTTTCGACGCCAACCCCGCCCGGTTTACCTTCAACCAGGACGCGTGGGACAACACCAACCTGCCCACGAGATACACGGTGGACGAGACGGTGCCCGCGGTCTACGGCATGGCCACGACCAACATCGGCAAGCTCCGTTTGAATGGTGGCGTCAGGTACGAGCGTACGCAGTCCACGTCACAGTCATACACGCTCAATTTCAGCCAGACCGGGGCTTATCTGGGCTCGACCCGCACCACATCGAGCAAGAGCTACGACGCTTTCTTTCCGAGCGCGGTGGCTACCTATCGTTTCTCCGATCGTATCATGCTGCGCGGGGGTGTCACGCGCTCCACGGCGCGGCCCGACTACAATCAAATCCTCGGTGGCCGCATCATCCAGGACGACCGCGATCGCATTACGGAGGGAAATCCCAATCTGAAACCGCTGACGTCCACCAATTACGACCTTTCTTTCGAGTGGTACTTCACCTCCGCCGGTTTGTTTTCAGCCGGCACCTTCTACAAGGACATCAAGAACTTCGTATTTTCCAACGTCAGAACAGTCACTGAGACCCCATATGTCGGCTGGCTGCTGACGCGGCCGGAGAATGGCCCGCATTCCACTCTGCGCGGGTATGAGGTGTCTTATTCGCAGACTTTTAGAACGCTGCCGGCGCCTTTTAACGGCCTCGGTTTCCAGGGCAACGTTACCCGGCTCGACGGCTCGTCCGACCTGCCTAACGCCCGTGGCACGGTCAACCGTCTGATCGATCAGCCCAAGAACACGTACAACCTGCAACTTTCCTACGCCAAGGCTCCCTTCAACGTGCGCGTGGCTTGCACCTACAATGGAGACTATGTCAGGAGCTTTAATGCGACGTCGGCCACGCTCGACGCCTGGACGGGCCAATTGAGAACCTACGATGCCTCGGTCAATTATACGATTCGGCCCGGCTGGCAACTGTTCCTCCAGGGGAAAAACCTCGGCAATGTGATTACAAAGTACGCCTACCAGGGCACGGACCGGCTGGACAGGCCGACCGAACTGGAGTTTGTCGGCTGGACCCTGACTGGCGGCTTCAAGTTGGAATTCTGAGCACCATCGGCCGCCGTTGACCGCCCCTTTGCAGGGCCATTAACCTTGTCCACACCTCCGTCCGATCCATCCCCCATATGAAATCAGCACACGTTAGAGGGTTATCCCGGTTCCTTATCCTTCCGGCCGCAGGCCTGGCGGCTGGCTTGGCCTTGTCCTTCCTGGCCTCGCCGGCGTTGGCCGCCGGCGCCAATTCCAAAATCGGACCCGGCGTGAAGCATCTGTTGTATGTCACGGACGACGTCGAGATGGATATCAAGATATACGATATCGATCGCGGACACGCGTATGTGCGGACACTGAAGCTGCCCGAGTTGGTGAATGATCTGGAAGGGTGGCGGAAAAAACGGCTGGCCAACCCACCTGCTGGCCGCGGCGCCAAGGGGGGACAGGCGACGAAGCAAGGCGCGCGGGGGCCCGGGGGTGGTCGCGGGCCTGATTTGGCCAGTCGACCGTTGGAGGCGACGATCCGCGGCATTACCGGCGATGCCAACAGCGGCTGGCTCTGGTTCACCGAGGACAAGGTCAACAAGATCTATGCGTACGATTTTGTGCACGAAAAGATGGTCTGGGCGATTGACATCGGAAAATTCGAGGGAGCCGAGTTTCCCGATCGCCTCAATGTCACGCGCGATGGCAAGGCGCTGTATGTGCCGATCAAGAACAGCGACCGGATCCTGGTGCTGGATTCCCGCACCGGAGAGAAACTCGCCGACCATCCCCTGCACACCAATCCGCACAATACCTTCATCGGCGAACAGGGCCGCTACGTTTTTGCCGGCGGGCGGAGTGGCGGCCCGATGTATATTTTCGATCAACACACGCACAAGCTGGTCAAGGAAATCGGCCCGTTCAGCGGTCCCATCCGGCCGCTGACCGCGGATCCGAGCGAAAGCTATTTCTTCGCCAACATCACCAAGCTCGAGGGCATCGGCGTCGGCGAAGTTGCCACGGGCAAGATCTGGGAGGTCCTGCATCGCGTCCCGCCGGAGCGGGAAAAGTATCCGCAGGCGAAGACCGATCCCATGCCGCACGGCAACCAGCCGATTCACCATGGCATCGCCGTGCGGCCCGGAAACAAAAAGGAAGTTTGGACCATCGACGACGGTTGGGGTTATCTTTATATTTTCGACTATTCGATCATGCCGCCCCGCTGGATCGAAGACGTGCCGCTGTTCACGGATATCACCAAGGTGGAAGGGCCCGATCACGATCGTTGGATTCAGTTTAGCAACGACGGCCGGTTCTGCTACACCCCGGGACACATCACCGACGCCAATACGCGGAAGGTCATCTCCCGGGACATCGCCGTGAGCGAAAAGATCATCGAGATTGATTTTCGCGACGGCGTACCCACCGCGGTCAGCGGCCAGAATGGCGGCGTTTATCCCGCCGGTCTGAAGTAGAGGCTCCTTGCTGACCAGGTTGCCATCGCGGTCGAGGTATTCGCGCTTCGCCAGCCGGCCGTTCTCGTGGGAGAGCCGGCGAATCGGTTTTCCGTTTGGATTCAGGTCATCCTGCCGGACCAGATGGCGGGATTCTTTTTCTTGTTTCGCGATCGCCGAGAATTACACCTACGCGGAAAACACCCTGAAGTACGATCTCCGGCTGCGCGATCGCATCGTGATTTTCGAGGGCGCGAACGGCGACGGCCGCTTCAGCTCGCGCCGGGTCTTCGCGGAGGACCTGCAGCGGCTCACCAGCGTTGAAGTCGGGCATGGCGGCGTCTGGGCGATGTGCGCGCCGCAGCTCCTGTTCCTTCCGGATCGCGACCGCGACGGCGTGGCGGACGGCGCGGCCGAGGTCGTGCTCGATGGTTTCAACGTCTCGACCGAGAACCATCACACCATCGCGAACGGACTTCGCTTCGGTCCCGACGGCTGGCTTTACGGCCGGTGCGGAGCCTCCAGTGTCGGGGAAATCGGCGCGCCCGGCACACCGAATGACGCGCGCGTGCCGTTGCGGGGCACGCTGTGGCGCTACCACCCGCAACGCAAAGTCGTCGAGGTGCTCAGCGCCGGCACGACCAATCCCTATGGGCATGATTGGAACGCGATGGGTGAGCTTTTTTTCATCAACACCGTGAATGGCCTCGGGCGACAAATGGTTTCGCGGCCAGGAGATTTCCTATGGACCGGACGGCGGGGTGTTCGTGCTCGACTGGAGCGACACCGGCGAATGCCACGAGTCGACCGGCGTGCACCGCGCCAGCGGTCGCATCTTCAAAATCACCTACGGCGAGCCGACGCGCCCGACTCCGGGCGATCTCGCGAAGCTCGGCGCGCGCGAACTGGCGGCCTTGCACACGCATGCCAACGAATGGTTCGTGCGGCAGGCGCGACTGGAACTCGCCGCCCGCGCGCGCGCCGGAGGCGGCGTGGCGGAGGCGATCGCGCCGTTGCGCGAACTCTTCGCGCGGCACGCCGACGTCGCGGTGAAACTCCGCGCGCTCTGGTCACTTTATGCGATGGGCGCGACTGACACCGCCTTCCTGCGCGCGCAATTGCGGCAGGTTTGCAAGGAACTGCTCGGCGTGCGTGCGCTCAATTCGATCGCGGTCCGCGGACTCGCGCAATTCGATGACCCGGCCATTGGGCAAAAAATCGCCCGGAGCTACCGGACATTTCTGCCGGCCGAACGCGAAGGAATCGTGGCCACGCTGGTCGCCCGGCCGGCGTTCGCGCGTGCGCTGCTGGCCGAGATGACCGCGGGCCGGATTCCGCGGACGGCGCTCACGCCGTTCCATGCGCGGCAGCTCCGCGGTTATGGCGACGCCACGCTGACGCGCGAGCTGGCGGCGATCTGGGGCGAGGCGCGCGAGCCCGCGGCCGACAAACGGGCGCTGATTGCGCGATTAAAGACGCAGCTCACGCCCGAGGCGCTGGCGCAGGCCGACAAGAGCAAGGGCCGCGTGGTATATGGCAACCTCTGCGCCTCGTGCCACACGCTCTATGGCCAGGGCGGCCGGATCGGGCCGGACCTCACCGGCTCCGGCCGCGACAATCTCGATTACGTGCTCGAAAACATCGCCGACCCGAGCGCGGTCGTCGGCGCCGACTACCGGCTCAACGTGCTGACGCTGCGAGATGGGCGGACGCTGAGCGGTTTTGTGTTCGGAAAGACTGCGCAGACGCTCACGCTGAATACTACCACCGAAGCCGTAACGGTCGAGCACGCGGAGATCACGGGGAAGCAGGAGCTGTCCCAGTCGCTGATGCCCGAGGGTTTGATTGAATCCATTCCGAGTGACGATGCGGCCAATCTCATTGCCTACCTGATGCATCCCGCCCAGGTGCCGCTGCCGGCGGATGCGCGGTAGAGCGTGTTTTCAAACCCGTTTGTCATTCTGAGCGCAGCGAAGAATCCAGCGGGAGTAGCGACGCATCGGGGGGCTGCGCAAGGTCTTTTGTTTTGTTTGCGCAACTCCGTGAATGGTAGGCAGCGAGCTTGCTCGCGCTCGATCAGCGCCAGCAAGCTGGTGGCCTATAACTTACGCACCCAAAACAAAAG
>JACQWL010000378.1 GCA_016209255.1 Verrucomicrobiota bacterium | reverse complement strand
TCTGTGGGCGCCCCGCCCCCCCCCCCCCCCTCATCCCCCACCCCCCGCCCCCCCCCCCCCCCCCACGCCCCTACACTCACCACTTAGTTTGCACGGCTCAACGGGTGAACGGGGTTCTACTGCATGGAGACGGCTAAAGCGAAAGCTGAGAGGCACGGAACGGAAGGTTGGCTTTGGGATCATGCGCTTGCGGTCGCGACGGCCGTCACCGCCCCGGGCGAATCGATTTGATGAAGAGCAGCAGCGATTGGTATTCCAGTTCGCCGAGCTTGGTGTAGGGCGGCATGAAGTTGGGCGCGAAACCCTGGACGATCTTCGCGTTGGGATCCTTGATCGATTCGAGCAGGTAGGCGTCGTCCGCGGCGATCTTCGATCCGTCCGCCAAGATCCGCTCCCGCCCGAAGAGCCCGGCCCAAGTCGGGCCGTGGCTCATGGAGCCGTCGGTCGAGTGGCAGACCGCGCACGCGTAGTTGCGATAGAACAGCTCGCCGGCGGCGATGCTCGCCTCCTTGATCGTGACCTGGCGGGAGTAGCCTTCGAAGGCGCCGAGCGAAGGCCCCGACAGCATCAGCACGAGCGTGCCGTCGCCCTTCGACTCCGTCTTTACGCCGAGTCCGGAATACTCGGTGCGATACGCGAGCGCCGCAGCGGGTTCCGCGCTGATTTCCAGCCGCAGGGCATGCTGCCCGGGCACGGGCCGGATCCGCGTACGCACGGTGTGCCGGCCGTGGCGCACGATGAACGTCGGCTGGCGATCCACAAGGTCGTAGCCGACGAACCGCGGCGCGCCCGCCTCGGACACGCTGCGCCCGCCGATCTCGAGGGGATGTTTGCCCGCCGCTTTGTAGAAAAGGGTGCCGACGAGCCGCGGCACGTAGTCGAAGAGCCGCGTCCCCATTTCCTTCTCGCCCCAGTAGGGGTACATGTCGAGGAATCCGCCCTGCCACGCATAAAGGAGGCGGCCCTCGGTGGTGTCGAACACGTACGAAAGCACGGGGCCGTGGTTCACGGCGATCGCCGCCGGCACCCCTTGGAGCGGCACGACCTCGCCCGGGATGTCCTTGCCGATCTCCGGACTGTACTCCGACGTCCTGGCGCCGCGTCCGTGGTGGGCCATGACGGTGTCATCGAGCCCGGGATCCGGGAGGAAAGTGCGGAGGATGAGCGGAGCGTCGAGCGTGCCGTACGGCAGCGTGTCGTAGGTGATCATGCCCGCCGTGCCCGCGCGTACCGGCAGGGCGGCGACGAGAATCAGGGCAACGGCGAAAAATCGGGGTGACATGCGTGCGAGGTGGTGCGGGCCGGAACCTGTCCGTGGCGGGCGTGCCTTATTTGAATTCGCGAATCTTCAGGTTGCGAATCCAGCACTCGCGCCCGGGCTGGGTGGAGGCGACCAGCAGGATGGGGCCGGTGATCTTCTGGCCGAACCCGGGCTCGTCCTTGAACTTGCTGCGCGCGATCCCCGCCTTCACCTGCTCGCTGCCGAGCTCGTAGACGAGCACGTTGACGCCGTTGAGCCAGTGCTCGACCATGTCGCCCCGCACCACGATGCGCGAGGTGTTCCAGACCCCGGCCGGCCGCATCGGCTTGTCCTCCGCCGGCGGCACCACGTCGTAGAAAGAGGCCACGCGGTGGACCTCGGCGCGCCACGGACGCGAAGGATCGCCCACATCGTCCATCACTTGGTACTCGTGCCCCGGCGCGGAGGGGCGGGTCTCGGTGACGAAGTACTTGACGCCGTTGTTGCCGCCGTAGCTGACACGCCAGTCCCAGATCAGTTCGAAGTCGGTGAACTTCCGCACCGTGATGAGATCGATGCCCTGCGGGTGCGCGCCGCTGAGCCTCGCCGCGCCGGACGCGATCGCGACGGACCGAAGCGTGCCGTCCTTGACCTCCCAGCCGGGCGGCACTCCCTGGATGCCGTAGCCGCGCCAGCCATCGAGCGTGCGGCCGTCGAACAGCAGTTGCCAGCCGGCGGCCTTCTCGGCCGCGGTGAGGATATTGTCATCGGCACGGACGAACAGGCCGCCGGCCACAAACACGCAAAGCGCGACGAGTACGCGTAGCATCATGGGGTAAAACCGATCGGAAATTGAGTTTTCATCGATCGCGCGCCAGCCGCATCCGGCCGTTCCGCCGCTCAGAACCGCCCGGCTACGCCGACGTTTATGGTCGTGCCGAGGATGATCGTGCTCTGCATCTGGTCGGGAATCCCGCGGTAGAACGCCTGCGGTTCGTTGAAGAGATTGGAGACGTCGCAGGTGAGTTGGAGCGTCGGACGCAGTTGATAGGCGAAGCCCACGTTCACGACCGTGCGCTTGAAACGGTAGAGATTCCGACCCGGGCTCGCCGCGGAGTAGCTGTCGATGTACCCCCCGGTGTGGTTGACCAGCACCCGCGAACTGAAGCCGCGGTGGCGCCACGAAAGGCCCCCGTTGGCCGTCCGCGGAACAAAGCCGGCAATCTGGCCGGTGGAGAGGTTCGTCCGGCCGCCGAAATCGCCATGCGTGTCGAGCCCCGTGTAGTTGACGAATCCACTGAGGCCCTTGAGGAACCCAGGCAGGAAGGTGAACTGCTGCTGGTAGCTTAACTCCCAGCCCTGTACCTTGGCGGTGCCGGCGTTGGATGACATGAGCCGGGTGAAACCCTCGTACTCCCCGTTGTAGCCGTTGTCCGCGCCGCCGCCAATCGTGCCGGAATTCACTCCGCTCACAATGTAATCGGTGATCGTCTTTTGAAACCAGCCGACCGACAGGTTGCCCACGGGTTCGAAGAAATAATCGAGCGTCGCATCCCAGTTCGTGGCGGTCTGGGGCAAAAGGGAGGGATTGTTGATCGAAAGGGTCTGGTTGGTTTCGTTAATCGATTCGTTCGGCAGCAGGTTGGTCATCGCTGGCCGGCCATAGCTCGTCGACCAGCTGACGCGGCCCTTCAGGTTGGAGGTGAGGTCGTGGGTAAGATGGGCACTGGGGAAAGACCTCGTATAGCTGCCCTCGAGTTCGCGCCGATTGGCCGCGTAGTCGCGCTGCGCGGCGCCCACCGGGTCGGCCAGTCGCAGGGCATTGGAACTGGCAACCCGCGCGCGCACCCATCCCCAGCTTTCCGTATCCGTTTTCTCCGTGCGGACACCGGTGAGAAAGCCCGTGCGACCCAGCAGGCCCGCGCGACCCAGCTTGCCCTGCGCCATGACGTAGCCGGCAGTCACGGTCTCCGTGACGGCCCGCGTTCCGGTGAAATTGGTCTGCTCGCGGAAATAAACATCCTCGCTCCAGACACCCGGAGTGGTGGGGTTGAGATCGCGCATGAAGTCGGACGACTGCCACTGGGGGATGTGGCGGCCGGTTTTGCGCTCATCCAGCATGTACAGCGACGGATCCGGCGCCAGCGCCGTCGTGCCGATGTAGTTCCAGCGGCGCGAAAGGGTCGTATTCGCATCCTGCTGCTGACGCCACCGGGCGCCTGCCTTGATGAAAACGGAAAACTCGGTCAGCAGCTTGTAGCGGGCATTGGCCCGGACATCCCGGACCTCATCGGTGGCGACGGCTTTGGCATGAGCGAGGCCGTTCGGGGCGGGCCGGTAATTGGCGGGGTTGGTAATATCAGGACCCTCGGTCTGAGTGAAGCGGGGGAACAGGTCGGACGGCGTGCGATCGAGGATCCAGCCCACGTTCGTAATCCGGTTGATCAACGCCGCGCCGCGGCCGTTGCCGGAGTTGATCTTGGTCCGGTTGTAGCCGGCGTTGTAATCGATTTGCCACCGGTCCAGTTCGTGTTCGGCCCCAAGGTCGAAATACCGCAGCCGGTTAAAGAAATTATTTGGCCCGTTCATGGTCAGGTCGATGGTCGAGCCCGGAGTGGCGCGCACTTGCGTGATGCGGCTGGTATAGCCGGGCAGGACGCCGGCCGTGCCGGTGGTGCCGACCGACTGGTTGGTGAAAGCGCGGGTCTCGTAACTCCGCCGCATCCGCTCGTTGGCGTCGTTGAGGATGGTGTTGAACGTGAGTTTCGTCGTCGGCGAAAGGCGATAGTCCAGCTTCACATTCGCGCTCTGCTGGCCGCGGTTGTTGTAGTTGTCCAGCGTGCGATAGTCCCAGAGGTAGGCGGGAGTGGCGGTCGTGTTCTGAAAGTCCCGCGTCGTGCGGAACATGCCCACGGCGTTTTCGCTGTAGAACAGGTTGACGGCGACGCCGAGATTGCGCTCGCCCCCGAGGAGGCCGAACACCTCCTGATAGCCGAGATTGAAGAGCGGATGGGCCCGATGCGCCTCGCGCAGCGGAATCTGCTGCGTGAAGGATGGCGCAATGCGGGCCGAAAAACTATACGTGACGCGGCGTTTTTCCTTCATGCTCAGCGGCGAGCGGCTCTTGAAGTTGACCGCGCCGCCAAGCCCTTCGGCCCCCTTGTCGGGCGTGTGGCCCTTGATCAACTCGAGCTGGTCGAACATCGCGCCGGTGATCACGTGCACCCGCGTCGCGCGACTCATGCCGCCCTGGCTGGACAGGATGGCGCCATCGACGGTCACGCTGTTGAGCCCGGGACCCATGCCGCGCACGCTGAGCGTGCTGACATGTCCCTCTTCGGCGAGATTGCCCGCCACGCCGGGGAGGAAAACGGCAACCTCGCCCACGCTCATGTTGGGCAGGTAGCCAAACGAATCGGTCGCGACAATGTTCTTGGCGTTGATCGCGTTGCGTTGCGCGGTGATCGCGGCGGCGTCGCCCTCGCGCTCGCCGGTGACCCGATACTCCTGCAGCTGGTAGATGCCGGTCGTGAGGTCGAAATTGCGGATGGTCCGCTCTCCCGGGGCGATCGTCACCTGCTGGCGCAAGGGATCCAGCCCGATGTAGGACGCGATGACCTCATGCGTGCCGGGCGGCACGCCGGCCAGCACGTAGCGGCCGGTGTTGTCGGCCAGCGCGGTGAGGCCGAGCTGCGGCAGCTCGATCTTCGCCCCTTCGAGGAGATTTCCCGTGGCGGTGTTGCTCACCGAACCGGTGAGCGTGCCCGCCTCCGCGGCACGGGTGGACGGAGGAAGCAGCGCGAGGACGAAAGTGTACAGGAGGACAAGCGGTCGCAGGCGTCGCAGGGCGGCAACCGAGGCGAGGGGAAACGAGCGAGGCACGGCGGGGTTGGTGACGTTCATTTGCTGATGGGGGTTTTCGGCCGCGGCAAAAGCGCCGGCATGGTTTGCTTCGTCGCGGGTCCGGACAAGGGATAAGTGAGGGCGCAGGCCGGTCAGCGCCACCTTTATTTTTTGGGGCGGACCGCGGGTGCGATTGCCCCCAGAAGTCAAACTTTGCCTGCGTTCCTTCTGTAATTTGGATTCGAGTTCTAGTTTGGTTGCGACGCCGCCGCGCCAGGACCATGTGCTACCAATCCACCCCTCCCGCCGTCCAACCGAGCCGACCCAAGAGGGTCAGTCCGCTAGTTGCTACTCCGCTGAAGAAACGTAGGTGCGGCCGGACGGCCCGGCTGTCCGGTTCTCCAGGCCGCGCCCGATCTCTGGAGTTCAGAAACTAGCGACTAGCGGACTGACCCCATCGGATCGGCCCGGCGGTGCGATCGTTCCGCCTGAGGCAATGATTCCTCAGCGTACGTAATCCACCGCGCCTTCCCTCGGCGCCGCTTCGTACTTCCGCTCCGGCGTGTGCTCCTGCTCGATGATGAATGCGATCCGCTTCATCACATCCGGGTGCCGGTCGATGACGTCGGTCGTTTCCTTCTCGTCGGTCTTCAGGTTGAAGAGCTCCCACTTCGCCTTCGGTCCGTCCTTGATCGCTTTCCAGTCACCCCATCGCACCGCGTGCTGGATAATCGTCTGGTTCGCACTCGCGGCTTCCCAGTAGAGGAACTCGTGCTGCTGCTGGCCCTTTTGGCCGAGCAGCGTGGGCACGATCGAGATGCCGTCGGTCTTGGGCAGACGGGCGGTCGCGCCGGCCAGCTCCGCCAGTGTCGGCATCACATCCGGAAAATAGCCGAGGTGGTCGCTCGTGCTCCCGGGTCTGATTCGCCCGGGCCAGCGTACAATCATCGGTTCGCGGATGCCGCCTTCGTAAAAATTGGTTTTGGCTCCGCGCAGGCCGGCGGCCCCGTCGAAAAACTCCACAAAGATGTCCTTCCATGCTCCCGGCTGCGGCCCGTTGTCCGACGTGAAAAAGACGATGGTGTTGTCGTCGATGTCCAGTTTCTTGAGCAGCGCCATGATCTGGCCGACCTGCCGGTCCAGTCGCGTGACCATGCCGGCGAACTCGGGATTGGCGTCCTGCGAGCCGATATAACCGGGGCGCGGATCGGGGCGCACTACTTTTGGCCACCTGCCCTTGTACATTTCCCACGAATCCTCCGGACACGTCAGCTCGACGTGCGGCAGGATGTAGGGCAGATACGCGAAAAACGGCCGGCGGGCCTGCGCCTGCGTCGTGATGAACGTCATGGCGTGGTCGTGGATTTCGTCCTGGGCATATCGCACCCGCTTCCGCCCCTCGTTCATCGGCAGCGGAAACTGCTCCCGATTGTTCATCAGAAAAAACGGGTAGTAGAAATGTGCGTGCACCTGGCTGTACTGGCCGAACCACTCGTCGAAGCCCTGCTGCACGGCTACGCCCGGCGTCCCAAGGCGACCCAGACCCCACTTGCCGAAGCCACCGGTCGCATAACCCGCTTGTTTGAGCACCTCGGCGACCGTTACGTCCGCATCGTACAGGTGGCGATCGAGGCCGTTGTTGCGGACTGCCGTGTGGCCGGTGTGCAGGCCCGTCATGAGCGTGCTGCGAGCGGGAGCGCAAACGTTGGCGCCGGAGTAGAAGCGGGTGAACTTCATGCCTTCCGCCGCGAGGGCGTCGATGTTCGGAGTCTTGATTTTTTGCTGGCCATAGGCCCCGACGTGCCCGACGCCCAGATCATCGGCCAGAATGAAAATGATGTTGGGCTTGCGAGCTTGAGCAGCTTCCGCCGAAGCCCGGAGGGCGAAGGCCAGGCCGGCGCAAAGGAGGAGGCGGAGGAACGTCAGAGGGAGTTTCATGGAGTGGTAATTGATCGGAGACAGCCGGAGAGAACGCACGGTACTGCGGCGGTTCTCGCGCATCAATTCGAGAATTTGGGGTGAAACCGCCAAGGTGTCGTCTTTGGTATTGGCCTGCGAAAT
Source organism: Verrucomicrobiota bacterium (assembly GCA_016209255.1). Classification (GTDB taxonomy): domain Bacteria; phylum Verrucomicrobiota; class Verrucomicrobiia; order Opitutales; family Opitutaceae; genus ER46. The sequence continues at coordinate 2,582 of JACQWL010000378.1, read as the reverse complement.
TCCGGTCCCGTAGCTCAGCGCGCGTTCAACCGCGTTCCCACTCGCGCTGACCTACAGTTATGCAGCCGCGTCCGAGACACGCGCGGTGCGCGGGATCGGAAGAAACAGAGGAGCAGTCTGCCACCGGCCCGTGGCCCGGCGCGTGAGCGCAGGGACGGCAGGCGACTCGAGCATCCCGCAATCCCGCTGCTCACGCAGCGGGCTACAACAGAGCGGTTTCTTAGCTCGAGGCCGTCGCGTAGCAACGGCACCTCAATTCTTCACCACTCCGATGCCCGGGCGGTCGGCAGGCGTGATCCTGCCGTCGTGAAGCGTGGCTCCTTCAAACAGGTCGTTCTTGATCAGCGCGGCGCCGTCGAGGTCGGCCCAATCGACAAGCGGGGAGAGGTGGGCGGCGGCGGATTCCTGGCTTTCGCCGAGGTAGGGTGGCATCGCAGCCTCGCCGTAGCCGACGATGCCGTCCTCCTCCACTTCCACCATCATCGCCGGAGTCGTGGTGCGCGAACTCGCCGCGAGGGTAAACGCGTGTTTAAGTTCAAGGTTGTAGGGATGGAAGCGGAGGATCATCAGTGTTTCCGACCAGCAGAGCGCAGAGCCTATCAAGCGTCCGGTAACCGTCCACGAAATCCCGCGCATCGCCCATCCGCGAATTTGACCCGGCACCCCCTCTCGTCCTATGGTTATTCACTGTCCGGCGCCCCCGCTTCCCGGGATAATCCAAACTGCCCAAGAAAACACCTCACCCTATGCGCTCGCACCCTGGTGGTTTGAACAACCGTCTCCCCGGCCATTGCCTCCTTCGTCTGCTCGCCATGGCTTTGCTCCTGCCGGCTGCCGCCACCGTCGTGGCACTGGCCCAGTCCTCCGCCACGACCGGCACGATTCAGGGGCGTATCCTGAGTCCCGCGACGCGGGAGTATCTCCGCAACGTGGAAATTGTCGTCGCCGGCACGAACGTTGCCGCCTATTCGGGCGACGATGGTTTCTACACCCTCCCGAACGTCCCGGCCGGCGAGCACGAGCTCTCGGTGTCCTACACCGGATACGAGAAGGTCACGGCGCGGGTGAACCTGACCGCGGGCGCGACCGCCATTCGGGATTTCGAGCTCAAGCTCTCGGGTTTGCCGCCGGCCGGCGCGGCGGCCGCGGCCAAGGATTCCGCGGTCGTCACCCTCGGCGAATTTGTCGTGTCATCGGAGCGCGAGGGCAATGCCAAGGCGATCATGGAGCAACGGGCCGCGCTTAACTTCAAAAATGTCATCGCGTCCGACAACTTCGGCGACATCACCGGCGGCAACATCGGCGAATTCATCAAGTATGTGCCCGGGGTGGTCATCGACTACAGCCAGTCCGACGCCCGCTCGGTGCGCATCGGCGGTCTCGACCCCAAGTACGCCGGCGTGAGCGTGGACGGGATGCGCATGGCCAGCGCCGCTTCGGCCGGTTTCGGCGCCGACTCGCGGCAGTTCGAGTTTGAGCAGGCGTCCATCAACAGCGTCGAGACGATCGAGGTGAACAAGACGCTGACGGCCCGCATGGACGCGGACGCGCCGGCCGGCGCGATCAATCTGCGCAGCAAGAGCGCCTTCGATCGCAAGGGCCGGGAGATCACGGCGCAGCTCACCGCCTCGGCCAACGAGTACGAGATGACCCTGAAGCGAGTCCCGAGTCCGGCGAATCCCAAGCGGCGGGTGGTCGTCCCGGGCGGCACCTTCAGCTATGGCGATGTCTTTCTCGGGGGTCGGCTCGGGGTGCAGGTCAACCTCGGGAGTTCGACCATCTACGGCGAGCAGGAACAGGTGACGAATGCCTACGATTTCACCAACGCCGCCCGCGGCCCCGTGATCACCGGCATCACGTTCAAGGACGCGCCCAAGATTATCGATCGCCAGTCGTTCGGCGCCAACCTCGACTACAAGATCTCCCCCCACCTGTTCTTTTCGCTTCGCACCAGCGGCTCGCACCTCAGCGACGAATTCGTGGCGCGCCAGTTCATCTTCACGGCCAACGTCGCCCAAATCGATCCCAGCTCGACGCTGACGAAAATCATCGCGTTGCCCACGGCCAATGCGAACACGCGCCTCGACACCGCGGCCAACCACCGCAACAAGCGCAACGACACCGTCACCTACACCTCCAAGCTCGAATACCAGCGGGGCGATCTGGCGCTGACGGCGGGCGGCGGCTATTCGCGCAGCGGCACCCACTACGAGGACATGGGCCAGGGCTATTTCCAGACCATCAGCATGCGGGTGACGCGCATGAGCTGGATGGCGGAGCGGGCCAACACCAACTCGTCCGCGTGGACCATGACCCAGTTGTCGGGCCGCCCCTGGTCCAACCCGGCGAGTTTTGGGCGCGACGACCCCAACGCGAACAACGTCGTCAGCACGGCCCGCGACGGCAAGAGCCAGGTGTTCACGGGCTATCTCGACGCCAGGCGGACCATCAATGTCGGTCTGCCCATCCAACTGCTGGCCGGAGCGAAATCCCGCCTCACGACCTTCGACAACACCGAGGGCGGCACCCAGCGCTGGACCTTCGTCGGACCGAGAGGTTCGCAGCTCGATCCCAGCACGGTT
>JACQWL010000369.1 GCA_016209255.1 Verrucomicrobiota bacterium | reverse complement strand
TGTATACGATGCTCCCATATTCCGGTCCGCGCCTAAGCCACGAACTGTCAAGGAAATCGATTTGCAGTCGCCGCCGACGGGGCCTCCAAAAAGCCCCGGCGCGGTAAACTCACGCTAGTGGTCTGCGGGGTGTATTTCGCCGGCAAACAGGGCTCCCTCGGAGATTTTTTTCTGGGGGCTCGGGACATCCCGTGGTGGGCGGCGGCATTTTCAGGGATCGCTACCATCGTAAGCGGGATTACTTACCTCGGCAGCCCCGGTCTGGGGTTCAGTTCCAACTTCAATTTTCACCAGATGCGTCTTGCGTCTGGGACTGCCGATCGTGGCGATCGTGTTATGTGGTCTGATGTTGCCCCTATTCTACCGGTTGAACGTCGTCTCGATCTACGAATATCTGGAGGACCGGTTCGATGCCCGGACGCGGCTGCTGGCCGGCGGATTGTTTGTCCTGCTGAAGTGCGGCTATCTTGGGTTTGTGATCTACGCGCCATCGCTCGTGCTCTCGCGGATGCTGAGCCTCCCGCTCGTCCCGATATGCATCGTAACAGGTATTTTCACGACTTTCTACACGCTGGCCGGGGGTATCAAGGCGGTGATCTGGACGGACTCGCTGCAGCTTTTCGTTCTGTTCGGAGGCGCCCTCGTCGCCACGGGGATTGCCCTTCGCGCCGTGGGTGGGGACGGTTTGGAGGAAGTGCTGAGGGTCGCGGGCCCGGCGGGCCGGCTTGAGGTCTTCAATTTCAGTGCCGACATCACGGTCACCTACAGCTTCTGGGCCTGTTTTGTCGGCGGCATCGTGAACATGATTGCGCAGTACGGCTCCGACCAAGCTGAGGTTCAACGTTTCCTCACCGCGAGGTCGGCTCGCGCAGCGTCATGGGCGCTTTTCTCCACCATGGTTTTCACCGTCGCACTGGGACTCATGCTGTTCTTCATCGGCACCGTCCTGTTCGTCTTCTACACCCAGTTTCCGGAGAAGGGCGGGTTCGCGATTCATGCGAACGACGTTTTCCCAAAATTCATCGTCGAGGAAATGCCGGCGGGACTCCGGGGACTGATGGTGGCCGCGGTCCTTGCCGCATCGATGTCAACGATCAGTTCGGTTCTGAATTCGCAGTCCGCGGTATTGATCAACGACTACTTTTCCCGGGTGTCCCGCCGATCGGCGCAAGTGCGTGATGCACGTTGGCTGACGCTGATACTGGGCATCCTGACCACCGCACTGGCCGCTTTCGGCGGTCGTTTCGGGAATCTGCTCGATGCGTCGAACAAGCTCACCAGCCTTTTCAGCGGCAGCCTGGTGGGTGTGTTCCTGCTCGGAATGCTGAGCAAATCGGCCAACGCGTCAGGCGCGTTTTGGGGCGTCCTCGCGGCCCTCGCGACGACGGTCGCGCTGGACGTGTTGACGAACATTTCGTTCCTTTGGTTTGGGCCCGCGTCGGCCGTGGCGGCGGGCGGCTCCGGTTTGCTGATCAGCCGTCTGGCGCAAGCGAGGCCCCGCGGCTCCCGGGTCGACCATCCCAATCCTCCAGGGACGGAGAGCGACGGCAAACCGGACTGACGACGTCAGAGGACGGAGGACAGGGGTCGAGGAAAACCTCATGGCCGAAATCGGATGCCCGTTCGGACTGGCCGCAGATTGGCCGCAAGTGCACCGCACTCGATGGTGCTCGGAGGCGGTTGCCTTCACGCCGCTTCGTTTTTCGAGGGCTGTGGTCTTGGTGATTGATTCCTTTCAGGTTTCCGGTAGGAACAGACGGCTGCCGCGACCGACCCCGTTTGCATGATCGGGTCTCGCGCCCTACGGCATCAAGTGTATATCCTCCGTTCCATCCTTTCCGCGTATTTCCATGGCTAACGACTCCGATCGGGTTCGCGACGACGTAAGCGGTTCGCTGACTGCCGCATCCGATCCGTTTTATCGGGAAATTGCCCACCGGCTGCGCGCCCAACTGCTGGGTGGAACCTTCCGGCCCGGTCAGCGGTTCTTCACGATTCGCACGCTCATCCGCGACACCGGGCGAAGTCTGCCGACGATTCGCTCGGCGCTGGGCCTGCTCGTGCAGGAAGGCCTGCTCGATGCCCGGCCGGGCAGCGGATACTACGTCACCGAAAGCGCCGTCAAAAACAGCCCGAAGGGATTCCTGAACCTGCTGACCGTGATTCCCTCGTACGTGTCGCCGAAGGAGCCGTGGTTCACCGGCCGGCTCGTTTCCGGGCTGATCCACGCGGTCGAAAAGACGGACGCCCTTGTATCCTTTTACCAGCGACAGTTCGTTTTTCCCGACAAAGTGGAGAACGTCCTTTTGCAGGGGGCGGTCGCGGACGAGCAGATCGCGCGGTTTGACGAGGAGCGGATCCTCGCGGCCAAGCCGGACGGCATCGCGTGGATCCATAATTCCAAGGCGGATGTGCCGCTGCTGAAGCGACTGGCCGGCAGAGGCATTCCAATCGTGACGACAATCCGCCGGCTGCCGGAGGTGGATCTTCCGCTGGTGCGGGAGGACGACCTGATTTTCGCTGCGATGCTCCTGAGCCAGCTGCAGGCCCACGGCCATCGGCATGTCGGTTTCATCTCCCGCGCGCTGGAGGACGACTATTTCGGCTCGAAGATGGCGGCGATCCACACGGTGAGGAAATCGATGGGCATGGCGATCGATGCGGCCGACATGTTCTTTCTTTCGCCGGAGAGGATTGCGCTGGAGGATTACGCGTTGAATCTGGGCCGGTTCCTGGACGAACGGCCGCACCTGACCGCGCTGGTGATTCTGGCGTCGTCGGGCAGTTATCCGTTGACCAAGCTGATGGAGATGAGTCCGTCGAAACGGCTCGGGGAACTCTCCATCGTGTACAACGTGCTCGATGGAGTGCGAATTCCCGTAATGCCGAACCGTACGTCGCTGGCGCGGATTTCGCCGCCGCTGGAGCAATTGGGTGAGAACCTTGCCCGAACGCTGATTGCGCGGATTCGCAACGAGCCTCCACCCGAGCTTCCCGTTCTGGTCCCGGTGTTCGAGCCGGGGGACAGCCTGCGGCGGGTTTGACTCAAACTTCCGCGGAAACGAAGGAAAACCCACGGCATGGATAAGCGAATTGGATGCCGAGGCTCGTGCCGCGTGATCGACTGGCACACCAAGTGATTACATTTTGCACATAATGGATTGACTAATTGTAGAGATACCATTGACGAGTTTTCTGAAAACAACCGTCAAACTGATGATGAACCCTACGGAATTCCGGAAAAAACTTGTTGGCCCGATCGTGGCGATGACCACGCATTTTACGAAGGATGACCAGGTGGACTTGGGGGCAATGCGGGAGCTCACGGAGTTCTATGTGCAGAGCGGGATTCCCACGGTGATTGCCGACGGCAGCACGGGCGAATTCGCCTCGTTGTCGGAGGAGGAGCGCCGGCAGGTGATCGAGACTGTGGTTCAAACGGCGCGAGGGCGGATGACCGTGATTGCGGGCACAGCGTGCCCGGGCACGAAGCTGACGATCGACCTGACCAAATATGCCGCGGATGCGGGTGCGGATGGTGTCATGATTACGCCGCCGTATTATGGATTCGGGGGCTGGGAAGGCCTGAAAAAACATTATCGGATGGTGGCGGAGGCAACGAACATCGGAATCATCGTCTACTTCAGTGGCGCGGTGATGCATACCGTCACCAATGTGCTCAACAAGCCTGAGCTCATGCTTGAGCTGGCGGAAGCCGGGCAGGGTCACATCTCCGGGTTCAAGGATGCCTCGGGTAATTTCCATTTCTACCGTTCGGTCTGCAAGCTGCTCAAGGACAAGGTGGCGGTGATGGGCAGCAACGGGATGAACTACTACCTCTACGGGCACATGTTCGGCGGGCCGTGCTTCCTCACCGGTTTGGGCAATATCTGGCCGCGGGTGGAACTCGAGTTTGATGCGGCGCTGCGCCGGGGCGACCTGAAGACGGCGCTCCAAATCGTGAACGAGAAGGATCTGCCCTACTTGAAGGCGGCCGTGGCGACGGGAACCTACAATGGCGCGGTGAAGGCGATGATGGAGATGGCGGGGTTGCCCGGCGGGCACATGCGGCCGCCGTTTCTCGATTGCACGGCCGAGCAAAAGGAAATGCTTCGTCGCGTGTGCACGGAAATCGGTCTGCTCAGCCCGATGAAGCCGCGTGCCGCAGCCAAACGGAGCGCCGCGGCCAAACCGCTCGCCGTGGCATAGGGATGTAGTTGCGGCGTCGATTTCCGCCCCGGCTTATGTCGATGGAGAATCCTGAGATGTCGGCCTCCATGATGACCATCCGCTTTGCTTTCGCCTCATTCGCGGCGGGAGTCGCCTCCGCGTCCGGCACCGGCGACGCCCCGCTTCTGCGGGCTGCCGACCACCTGCCAGCTCCGGCGAACGAGGCGTTCGCCCCCAACCTGATTGTGACCTTCAAACGCCCGGCGGCGGGTGAGCCGCTGAAGCTGCACGTTTTTCTGCCGCCGCAGCCGGCCGAGAATCGTCCCGGAATCGTCTTTCTCGGAACGAAGGACCAGCACGTTCCCGTGGCAACGGCCGAGGACTTTGCGGCTCGCATGCGTGCGGTCGGCTCCGATTGCCGGCTGGTGCTGTACGAAGGACAGCCCCACAGCTTTTTTGGCTATCGCGAGGGCGAGAATCCGTATTTCTGGAAAACCCTGCAGTCCGCCACGGGATTTCTCGATGAACTGGGCTGGCTGGTGCGGGAGTCGCCCCCGCCCGCAGCGCGCAAATGGACACGTGGTCATTGTTCCGGGTCGGAAGACGGCATGGCTGTGTCAGCCTTGCCTGCTTCGGTTTCGCCGTGGTCGGTCTGACCGGCCCCGGATCCGCCGCCGAGGCGCTGGACCTCATGGCAGGATGGGCTCGTGTCGACATCACCCCCAACATGAAGTCGGGGAAAAAGCCGGTGCTCTCCGGGTTGATGGTCCCGCGCTTCACGGACACGGTCGACCACCCGGTGATGCTCACCGCGCTCGCGCTCGACGGGCGGAAAGACGGAATCGTTGCCGAACAGGCCGTGTTCATTTCCTGCGACATCGCCGTGGGCACGGTCAACCAATGGATGGGTGAAAGCCTCATGGAGGAATTGAGGCGGCGGCTCGAGGATCGGCTGCCGGGACTGGACAAAGGGAAGGTCATGACGATGTGCACGCACACGCACAACAGCCCGTCGTTCATGGAAGGACAGTACAAACTCCCGGCCGACTCCTGGGTCCTGCGGCCGGCGGATCGTCCGGGAGGTGGTGGATCTGCTCCCGCTCAGCCGGAGCGACCGGCGCTCGCGGGTCGACTTCCGGCATGTCGTGCGCACCCTGCCGATGCCCTTGCGGGTGATCACCGCGGAAGAGGCGAAGCGGATCGACGAAGAGTACGCAAAACAAGAGGCCACCCCTTCCGCCATGCAACACCAGTGGCTCGCACGGCTTGCGTTGCTCAAGGAACGCTACAAGCGCCAGCAACGCGAACAAATCACGGCCCCGGTCGAACTGCACGTGCTGCGCCTGGGTGACGTGGCCATCGCGACCAATCCGTTCGAGCTTTACGTGGACTACGCCGTGCAACTGGAGTCGCGCAGCCCGGCACTCCTGACGCTCACGAGCCAGTTGACGGCGGAGCGTGGAACCGGGCTCGCCTACCTGCCGACCGAACGCGCGATCCCGCATCGTGGCTACAGCGCGGACATCATGTACAACAACTGTCTGGTTGGACCCGAGGGCGGACGGTTGCTCGTGCAAGAAACAGTCAGCGACTTGAACCAACTTTGGGGGAAGCCATGATCGGCGGGAAACTTAGGTATAATGGCCTCCCCTTCCGGGCTGGGGCTCTCTGGCTGTGGCTGTTGGTGGCGGACACCCTTGCTCCCGTCGGCGCGGCGGCCGCGGCGGAGCTGCGGGTCGGGTGGGCGACGGCCGATGTCACGCCGGATCTTTCCGGCGGCCGCGTCGTTTCCGCCCGCGGCCTGCTCACCCCTCGGATCACCGGCGAAGTCCGGACCCCGCTCCTGTCCACCGTGCTCGCGCTGGAATCGGTGCGGGCGGACGGACAATCCTACGGCGCGATCCTCGTTTCGGGTGACATCATCACGTCTGCCAGTTCACATGCGGACGGCTCGGGCGTGTCATTGGTGAACCTGCTCCGTTCGAGGCTCGAAGGCCGGCTCCCCGGATTCGACCTGCGGAACTTGATCTTCAGCGCGACCCACACGCACAACGGACCTTCTTGGGAGGACGATCTGTACAGTGTTTCTGCCCCGAACATGCTCTCGGAAACGGAGTATCGTGAGTTCATGCTGCGGCGGACGACCGATGCCGTGGTCAAGGCTTGGGAGGGGCGTCAGCCTGGAAAAATGGCCTGGGCGCTGACCCATGCTGCCGTTGGCTACAACCGGCGCGTAGTCTATGCCGACGGCAAGGCCGTCATGGGTGGTTGGCGGAAGAATCTCCGTTTCGAAGTGATCGAGGCCGGCGACGATCATGCACTGGAGCTTCTATACTTTTGGGATGCTGGCGACCGGCTGACCGGCGTCGTCGCCAATGTGCCCTGTCCCTCGCAGGTCGAGATTCAGGACAACGTGGTGTCGGCGGATTTCTGGGGCCAGGTCCGGCTGCGCATGGCGGCGACGCCGGACCTGGCGGGCGCCCGCGTTCTGACGCATTGCGGTGCCGCCGGGGATCAATGGCCCTACCAGCAGCCCCGCGACAAGGCCGAGGCGGACATGCGGGCGCGTCGAAACCTGACGTTGTCCGGCGAAATCGCCCGCCGGATCGTCTCCGGCATGATGGAGGCTCGGCCGCTTGCGCGCGCGCGGATGGAGGCGGGTCCGGTCTTCGCCCATGCATCGGCCACGGTTGAAATTCCCATCCAGCGGTTGACGCCGGCCCAGCTCGAAAAGCTCCGCCGCGATGTCGCCCAGCTGGAGATCCTGCCCGAATCCAACCCCATCCGCTTCAACTTGCTGATGCGCGCCCGTCGGGGACTCGACCTCCAGTTGGCGTTCGACCATCAGCCGCGGAAGTTCCTGGTCGAAATCCAGGCATTGCGGCTCGGCGACGCCGTACTGACGACGAATCCGTTCGAGCTGTACGTGGACTATGGCGCGCGGATCAAGGCGCGCAGTCCCGCCACCCTTACGATGATCGCCCAATTGACCAATGGCGTCGGTTCCGGTGGCGCCTATCTGCCGACTGCCCGCGCCATCGAGGCCGGCGGCTACAGCGCGGATCCCATGTACAACAACTGCCCCGTCGGGCCGGAGGGGGGAGGGATGCTCGTGGATCGGACCGTGCAGCTAATCGAGCAAATGTGGAAGGAGCCCAACCGATGACGACACCGCATGTGTTTCTCTTCGACCAAGAGCGGCGGCTGCGCCACCGTGGCGCAGTGCTCGCGAAATGATCGCGGCTCCCGACTGTAAGTCGTATCCATTCAATCGGCCAGACCTGATTTGCCCACGGAACACACGGAAAACACGGAAGCGAAACCGCATGAACCCGCACAATCGCGCTTGGACGAGCACACTATTCGGTGAGCGGATTTCTAATTTCGAAGTGTTCATAATTCGTTTTTTCCGTGTGTTCTGTGCGTTCCGCGGGCAGCCCTTGCTTGATCTTCACAGCCAAGATATGAGAACCAAGACCATATCATGGCCCGCCCCGGTATGCCGGTTGCTCGGCGTTTTCGCCGGGCTGGCTGTTCTGGTCGTTGCCCACGCGGGCGAGCTCAACGTCGGCTGGGCCTCGATCGATCTGACGCCCGAGTTGTCGAGAGACCGGCAGGCGGTCATGGGCGGGCTGCTGATTCCGCGCTTCAGTTCGGAGGTGAGATCCCGGGTTACGGCGACCGCGCTGGCGCTGGAGGGCTTGGATGCGGCCGGCGCGCGGACGCAGGCGGTGCTGGTGAATCTGGCCTGCCCTTCCCAGACGGAATCGCAGGCGCTGTACATTTCGGCGGACTTCTGGGACGCCGTGCGCACGCGTCTGCGGACGTGGCGGAGGCGGCCTGGAAGAACCGGCGCCCCGGAAGCATGACCTGGGGCCTGGGCCACGCCGTGGTCGGGAAGAATCGGCGGGCGGTGTATCCCGACGGCAAGGCCGTCATGGGGGGATGGCGCAGGGATCCGAACGTCGATCACATTGAGGGTGGGTCGGATCACGGGGTGGAGATGGTATTTTTCTGGGATCTGCAGGACAGGCTGACCGGCGTCTTGGTGAACGTCGCGTGCCCGGCCCAGACCAATTCGCAGAAACTCGCCATCACGGCGGACTATTGGGATGAGGTGCGCAAGCGCCTGCGCGCCCAGCCGGATTTCGCCCAGGCTGACATCCTCCCGATGCTGGCGGTGTCGGGCGATCAATGGCCGACCTACTATTACGTCCGGGAAAAGGCCGAGGCGATCATGCGCGAGCGTCGCGGCCTGTCGCACTCCCAGGAAATGGGCCGGCGCATCGCCGACGCCGTGCTGGACGTTTATCCGTATGTGCGGCAGGATCGGAAGCGCGACGTGCGCTTCGTCCATCGGGTCGAGCTGATGCGGCTGCCCTATCGCGAAATCACGACGCAAGACGCGGCCCAGGCGCGCGCCGAATACGATCGTTTGGAGCGCGACGGGGCGAATCCGTTTCGCGCGACGGAAATGCAGAAGTTTCGAATGATCCTGAACCGTTACGAAAAACAGGTGCGGGGGAAGCTGACGACGTCCGCCGAAATTCACGTCATGCGGCTTGGCGACCTGGCGATCGCGACCAATCCCTTCGAGCTGTTTCTCGACTACGGCATCCAGATGAAGGCGCGCAGTCCGGCGGTGCTGACGCTGACCGCGCAACTCGCCGCCGAGATTGGGCAATATCAGGCTTACCTGGCAACGGAGCGTGCGGTCCAAGCGGGCGGCTACAGCGCTGAAGTGTTGTGGTTCAACTATGTCGGACCGGAAGGCGGTCGCCTGCTGGTCGATCGCACGGTCGAACTGCTGAATCAACTATGGTCCGACGCGAAGCAGCCCGTTTCTGCACCCCCGTGAATTGAATCCGCCCTAACCGGCCCGAACCCAACATGAATCGCCTCTTTGTCGCCTTTTGCGCCCTGCTCTCGCTTGCCGCCGAATTGTCCGGCGCGGACCAGCGTTGGAACGTGCTGTTTTTCTTTGTGGATGATCTTCGACCGCTACTGGGCTGTTACGGCGAGCCGCTGATCCGGACACCGAACATCGACCGCCTGGCGGCCGGAGGATTTGTGTTCGAACGTGCCTACTGCCAGATCGCGACCTGCGGCCCTTCGCGGCACTCGCTGCTGACCAGCCGCCGGCCCGACACTCTGCGGTTATATGCGTGGGATGACATCGATTTTCGCGCAGCGGTGCCCGATGCGGTCACGCTGCCCCAGCACTTTCGGAACCATGGCTACCATACGCAAGGCCTGGGCAAGGTGTTTCACGGCGTAACGGGTTTGATGACGCGCGGGCGGATTGCCGACAGCGATCCCGTGTCGTGGTCGGTGCCAAAGTGGATGCCGTCCAAGCCGCGGTGGGGCCCGGAAGGGGAGGCGCTCCATCGTCGCATCCGGGATGATCCAAATATACCCACTTTGAACGAACAGGGATCGAAGCGCGGGGTGCTGGGCTACGAGGCACCGGATCTCCCCGACGGAGATCTTTCCGACGGTGAGACGGCCGACAAGGCCATCACGGTGCTGCGGGAGATTGCGGCACGACCGTTCTTCCTGGCGGTCGGATTTAACAATCCCCACCTGCCGTTCGTGGCGCCGAAGAAGTACTGGGATCTTTACGACCGGAACACGATCCCGGCGCCGGCGAATCCGGATCCGCCACGTGGAGCTCCGGAGTTTGCGCTGACCAAGGGCGGCGACTTGAGGATTTATCGCGACATCCCGCCGACCGGTCCCGTGCCGGACGAGCAGGCCCGCGCATTGCGCCATGGCTACGACGCCGCCGTGAGCTACATGGATGCGTGTGTCGGCAGGGTGCTCGACGAACTCGACCGGCTCGACCTGCGCAGGAGGACGATCGTCGTGCTCTGGGGCGACCAAGGCTGGCAGCTCGGCGAGCACGGACAGTGGAGCAAGCACACGAACTACGAAGCGGCGACGCGGGTGCCGCTGATCGTGTCGGTGCCCGGCGGGCGGCCCGGCCGTTCCGAGCGGCTCGTCGAGAGCCTCGATGTCTATCCAACGCTGGCGGAGCTGTGCGGATTGGAGCGGGATCTCGATCGGCGGCTCGAGGGCACCAGCTTCGTCCCGTTGCTGCGCGACCCGCGGCGACCGTGGAAGGCCGCAGCGTTCAGCCAGTTCCCCCGGACGATTCCGGCGGTCGGACGTTGCATGGGCTACGCGATGCGCACCGAGCGCTACCGGTTGGTGGAGTGGGCGGTGCCCGAAAAGAAATTCCGCGTGCACGAATTGTACGATTAACAGGCGGACCCGCTGGAGATGGTGAACCTGGCTCCTGAGCCCGGCCAGGATGCGCTCGTGGAAAAACTCGCCGCGCAACTGCACACCGGAGGGCGTGCGGCGCTGCCACCGCGAAAATGATCCCTTTCTGGAAATCCGCGTGGATGGCCGCGGCCGGCTTCGCCGTCTGCGCGACGGCTGGCCAGGCCGCCAGCGGAAGCGGAGCCGTCAACGCGGCCGCTTCCGCTCCACCGCGGGTGACGCCGGTGCCCGCCGCCGAGGCCTTCGCGGGGCTGAAAACGCATCCGGGCCTCACGTATCCGTCGGGCGTGGCCGTCTGGCGCGGCGGCATTTTCGTCACGTGTGCGCCGGATATCTATTATCTGAAGGACACCGATGGCGACGGCGTGGCGGACGTCCGCGAGGTGGTGCTGACGGGGTTCTCCAACCGCTATACCGCCCACCTGCGGGTGAGTCACCCAACCGTCGGGCTCGATGGATGGGTCTATCTGACGAGCGGGCTGATGGGCGGAAAGGTCATCGCGCCCGGCAGGAGCGCGGCGCGGGTCGTCGAGTTTTCGAAGAACGATTCGCGATTTCAGCCCGACACGCGCGAGTTTCAGCTCGTGTCGGGCCACGGCCAGTTCGGCCAGACCTTTGACGCACGCGGGCGAAAATTCGTCTGCATGAATCGTGTGCCGATCCAGCAGGTGGTCTTCGAGGAGCGGCTGCTCGCGCGCAATCCGCTGCTCGATCCGCTGTCGACGATGACCGACATCGGCGAACTGGCTGCCAACGGCCGGATTCTGCCGGGCGGCGGTACGCAGCTTCACCCGATCAGCGACAACATCGTGAATCCGCGCTTTCCCGAGCACGCCGGCCATTACACGGCGGCCTGCGGCGTGTTGATTTACCAGGGTACGGCGCTGCCCGCGGAGTATAACGGGCGGGTGTTCGTCTGCGAGCCGGTGGCCAACCTCGTGCACAACGACTTGCTCGAAGCGCGCGGCACCACGTTTGTTTCGCGACCGGACAGCGAGCGGGGCGAGTTCCTGGCGAGCCCGGACAACTGGTTCCGTCCGGTGTTTCTGGGGCACGGACCGGATGGCGCGCTTTACGTCGTGGACATGCACCGCAAGACCATCGAGCACCCGGCCTACTTGCCGGCCGAGATGCGCGCCGGGTTCGACACCGCCAGCGGCCGGACCGCCGGCCGGATTTTTCGCGTCACCGCGGAGCATTGGCGCATGCCGGCCGCCCCGCGTCGCATGCCCGCGGACATGAACACCGCCGAGCTGGTGGACTGCCTCAACGACGCCGATGTCTGGTGGCGCGACACGGCGCATCGATTGCTGATCGAGCGCGCGGATCCAGGGGCGACCGCGCTGTTGCGGGCGGCGTTGTCGGCCAAGGACAACACGCTCGCGCGCCGTCGCGTCTTGTGGCTGCTCGAAGCGTTCGGCCGGCTCGAAAGCGCCGATGTGCTCGCTGCGCTCGCGGACGCGGATGCCGGCGTACGCTCGTGCGCCGTGCGGTTCGCACCGCGGTTTTTCACGGCCAGCGCTGGATTGGAGCGGGCGGTGCTCGCGTGGGCGCGCGATGCCGACGCGGACGTGCGACTGCAGGTGGCGCTGGCGATCGGTGCGATGTCCGCGGCCGGGCGCAATTCTTCCCTGGCGGGCATTGCCGCCGACAATGTTGAGGATCGTTGGATCCGGCTGGCGGCGTGGAGCAGTCTGACGGGCGAGTGGGGTTCGTTCCTCTCCGAGTTTCTCGAGCTGACGCAGAATGCCCGCGCGCGAGCTGGCGACGCCTATGTTGAGCTTGCGCGCTTGGCCGGCAAGGGACGTTCCACCGGGGAGTGCCGGCTCCTCGGCGGCGTGGCGTTGGGCCGTGCCGGTGTGCCGCTGGAACCGTGGCAGCGCGACGCGCTGGTCGCACTTGGTGCTGCGTTCGCGCGGCGAAGAGAGCCCGTCGGGCGGGTGCCGGCCCTGCGGGCCGTTCTCGCAGGTGGTGCCTCCGCCGATCGCACGCTCGAGCAACGGCTCGCTGAAATTGCGGACGAGTCGGCGCGGACGGCGGTCGATGGTGCGAACGACGTCGCGCGACGCGCCCAGGCGGTGAAGCTGCTCGCCCTCATCGACCACTCCGCGCTACCCAAAGTCGTGTCCGCCTTGCTTGCCCCGTCCCAGCCGCAGGAATTGCAGCTTGCGGCGGTCACGTCCGCGCTGATGCCCGGCGATCGCGCGCTGGTGGGCGGCTTGTTGAGCGCGGCGGCCTGGCGGACATATTCGCCGGCCGTACGCGAGGCGCTGCTGGGTGGAATCGCGGGTGTTCCCGAACTGGTCGAAGAATTACTGGCGGCGCTCACAGATAGCCGGATGGCAGCGCGGTCGGTGAGTCCGGCTACCCGCCGGGCGCTCGAGTCGCATGCGAGCGCAGACGTGGGCCGCCGCGTGAAGGAAATTTTTGCGCAGGCCGTGCCGGAGGATCGGCAGCGCGTGCTGGCGGAGTACCGGAAGAGTCTCACGCTGCCGGCCCGCCGGGAGAATGGGCGCGCCGTGAACGAGCGAATGTGCGCGGCGTGCCACCGCTTCGGGGGCGCGGGCGGCGTGATCGGGCCCGACTTGAGCGGCATCGGCAGTCAGCCGGTCGAAAGCACATTGCAGAGCATTCTCGTGCCGAATCAGGAAATCGCGCACGGCTACCTGACCTATCAGGTGAACACGCGGGAGGGGCACACGTATTCCGGAACCCTGATCGCGGAGTCCGCGGCGGCGGTCACGCTGCGCAATCCCGCGGGTGGGACCGACACGATTTCGCGTTCCCAAATCGCCAGCATGATCGCGTCCGATGTGTCGTTGATGCCCGATGGGCTGGAGAGCGGGATCACCCAACAGGAAATGGCCGACCTGCTCGCCTACCTGGCGGCCGGCCCGACGGCGGTGTCGATGCCGGCGCATCCCTAGCGCGGCGAAGCCACAACCAAGTCGATCGAGCAAAGCAGTTTTTAACCGCTCATCTTCGCTAATCCCTGGTCGCCTTCGGCGCCGCCGTAGGCGGGTAAACTCCGCTAATAGAGTCTCAAAACCCACCTGCCGCTTTTCACGCTTCGCCGATTAGGCGAGGCACGCACGCCCCTCATCCACCTTTGAATTCTGAATTTTAGCGCGGACTTGTGCGCCTTTGGTGCATTAGCGGTTCCACTTCCGCTTGGTCCGCGTAATCCGCGGCGAAGATTGGTTGAAATAGAAGCACCCAGAAAAACGACATGCTCAGAATTCGTATTTTGAAGGCGCCGCTGTACCCGGCATTGGTTTGGTTTTTTCTGCTTGGCCTGGCGCTCGCGGGCCGCTGCGGCGAACCCGGCGGCGGCAGGGCGGGCGATGCGCCCGCCGTCGTTCCGACGAAAACGATTGTGCTCTATGCGCCCGGGATGGGGCTCGAGGCATTCACGACGTGGCTGGACCCGCATGGAAGAAACAACGATCCGAATCGGGTGTTCTCGGTGGTGGATCGGATTGATGGCGCGCCGGCGATTCGCGTCAGCGGGCAGCATTTTGGCGGGTTGGTCACGAAGGAGGCGTATGCGGACTGCCGGCTCGTCTTCGAGTATCGCTGGGGTTTGAGCACGTGGAAACCACGCGCGACCGCGGGGAAGGACAGCGGGGTCCTGTTGCACTGTCAGGGACGGGAAGGCAACACGAAGCCGGACTACACGAGCCCGTGGCAGCATTCGATCGAACTCATGATGATGGAAGGCGCCACGGGGGACATCATCCTCGTCTATGGGCACGACGAAAAAGGTCAGAAGCTCGTGCCGGAAATCACCATGCGGACTGGGGCGCGGGAACGCGTGTGGGATCCGACTGGCACACCGAAGCGCTACGTCGGCGGAAGGCTGATCTGGCGCGATCGCGATCCCACCTGGAAAAACGAACTCGGTTTTCGGGGGGCCAAAGATATCGAAGGCCCGGACGGCCAGTGGAGCCGCGTGGAGGCCGTGTGTGCCGGCGGCGATGTTTCGTATTTCGTCAACGGCGTGCTGGTCATGGAAGCGACCGATGGCACGCTGCGATCCGGCCGGCTGCTGTTTCAGTCCGAGGGCGCCGAGCTTTATTTTCGCCGGATCGAACTGCACCCGCTGCGGGCGCCGGCCGCGCGGTAGGCGTCGATCCCACAATACCGCTCGCCGGCGCTTGTGGCTGCGAGCGCCAGCGAGTGGCTCATTCGCAGGAACCGGGAACGAACGGCTTTGAACCTTCGACCACCGCGTTGGATTGACCCAAACTCGTTAAACTTCCCTCACTTCCCCAGCGACTTCTGGATCGCCTTGACCGTCGCCTCGGCGCGGAAGTCGACGATCCTCTTGCCCCAGTCGGCGGTCTTGGCTAGGTCGCTGACGTCGACGCCGTTGATGGTTCCCTTCTTGGCGGCCACGCGCTGCTTGTGACGCACCGAGTTCGGGTCGACGGTCATCATCATCGCGGTGATCTGGAAATCGTCGTGGAGCCCCTCGGAGACCTGCTTAATCCCTTGGGATTCGAGCCATTTCTCCACCGCGGGGTAGTTGTAGAACTCCGGGATGAAGTGGACCCGGGCCTTGCCGTCGGTCGAGCGGGCGTTGAGCTTGGCGGCTACTTCTTTCATGCCAGTCTGGTTGCCGCCCGAATCGCCGATTAAGATGATGTGCTGGAAGCCGTGTACGCGCAGTGAGGCGCAGATGTCGGTGAGCAGGCGCTGGTAGGTCTCCTCGGTCAGGCTGATGGTGCCGGGGTACTTCATGTGCAGCGACGGCGGATCGATGTCGCCTTCGGGGACGAAGGCGACGATGGGCGCGACCAGGGCGTTGCCGAGCTTGCGGGCGACGGCCTCGCCGCAGGCCCTGAGGACGATGTTGTGCTTGCCGGTGACCAGGTACGGCCCGTTTTGTTCGATGCCGCCGGTGGGGACGATCACCGTGGTCTTGCCGGCAGCCAGGGCGTCGCGGACCTCGATCCATGTGAGGTCTTCGATCCATACGGTGTCGAAGGCGTCGACCGGCCGCGGCGTCCTGGGATCGGGCGAGACCGGGTTGGGTTTCGGCGCCTGGGCCAGCAGGAAACCGGCCAGGGATGCGGTCGCCAGCGTCAAGAACAAGGTGCGCATCGGCAGGTCCTTTCTTGAAGGGATGTTGATAATAGGAAACTGGGTTTTCACGGGGTTGGGGCTGAGCGGGGTTTAATTTGGCTGAGGCGAAAAGCAAGACCACAGCGCCGGGTCGTTGCTCAACTTGCCGCACACACTCGCGTATCCGACGGCTAATGCCCAACGGTGATTAACGCCGAGTTCGGGATTATGACCCGTCCCGTGACGTGAACGCAGCGTGGAGGGAGAACTCGCTAACGAGCCCCCTCATCAAAACAAGTTGTGGGACCGGTCGGACGAAACCGGGCTTTCGTAGCCCTGCGCGTGAGCGCGGGGATTTCCTGCGATCCCGTTGCTCACGCAGCGGGCCACGACGGCGCTGTTTCTTGGCAGGAACGCTCGTGACCAGCGTGCACGCGTTTGTCCGGCGCGCCGGCAGGTTTTCGCCGCTGATGATCACGCAACCGTCGCGCCACGCAACGGTGGGAGCGTTCACCCGAATCTCTGCCGCTGGCATTTGTCCATCGTTCGTCCAGCAGTTTTGCGCGATATGGTACGAAAGAACCTGCCCGGGCAGCTCTCGAATGGAACCACGGTCGGCGATCGCTTCGATGGCGCCGTCGACGCCACCGAATACGGTGATGGTATCCGCATCGAAGCTCCACGCGGGCGACGGCGCGCCGGCGAGGGGTTGGGGGATGTCCGCAAGTTTCTCCCATTTTCCCGTGCCGGAACCGGCGGCAGGAACGAAACGATAGGCGTCGCGGAGATACGGCGCGGCGTTTTTCGGGCGACCCTGTTGGTCGGCGACGATCTCGATGCCGCCGAAAACATAAAGCGCACCGCGCGCGGCGGCGGCAATCGGCATCATCCGACCAGGGCCGGGACACTCCGGCAGGTCCGCCCAACGCTGATGGTGGGGAGGCCGCGAAAGATCCAAAGCCCAAAGCGTTCGTGACGCGCCGACTGAGAGCGGACCATCTCGTCCGCCAACGACATATACGGTATCGCCCAGCAAGGCGCCGCCCATTTTCAGGACCGCGCCGGGCAGGGAGGGCAGGGGGTTCACCACGATGCGACCATTCTCAATCGCAAGGCTGAACACATCGGCATGGGCCCGCAGTTCATCGCCTCCACCGATGCAAATGACGCGACCGCGATGGCTCACGCTGAGTCCGTCTCCAAGGGGGCGGGG
>JACQWL010000365.1 GCA_016209255.1 Verrucomicrobiota bacterium | reverse complement strand
CCCGCGATGTCAAAAACGCGATCAAGTCCGGCTCAATTCACAACGAAACCCCACGCACATACGTTGTAACTCGCACAGGCTGGAATAAGATCGGACAGGCCCTACGAGATTTGCCGACATGAGCTCACTGCCGCCCGAAGTCAGGTATCGCGTTTTTCCCCTGCCCCGCGTCCAACGAGAAGCAAAGAGGCTGCTTACCGCGCAGCAACTTGAAGAAGGGGGGTGTCTCTCGCGAAGCAGCTGCGTTACTATCCCGATGTTCCGAACCTGAGCATTGAACGGTGTGGGGACGGGATGGAGTTGCGCCTCAAGGGCGACGCGATCAACCGCAAAGGTTGGTTACGGGCGATTTTCTGGATGCACGACGCGAGCCGGACAATCTACATCGTCGATCTATTCTGGAAAAACACCAATAAGGTGAGTGTTGCCGACCGACACCGCATCAATCATCGGATTCGCCAGCTAAAGGCGCTGCTGTCCGCTGGCGGCCAGCCTTGGAAATCAGGGGAGTAGCTCGGCCACGTCCACGCCGAAAGCTCTTGCCAACTTCTGCAACGTCTTTTGCTGAGGGAAATGTTCACCCGCCTCAATCACTGCGATGTAGCTTCGCCGTAGCCCGGCCTTTTTCGCGACCGCCTCCTGAGTTTGTAGTCCAGCTTTGGCGCGGAACGAAAAATACTTTTTTTGGAACCCCTCCCGGCGACGGTCTGCTTTTTGCTTCGCGTTCGCGAACGCGGAATTTCCGAGTTTCAGTTCATCCTCCCATTTCTCCACGGTGACACCGGGTAATTCGAGCGGTTCGTTGGCGCTAATTTCTTCTAGTGTGCGGAGGATGTTCGCTTTTTCGTTGGAATCGGTCTCCCGATCATAGGCGAAACACAGCTCAACCAGCGAAGAGATCCGGGCCTTTTCATTTTCGCCCAAGTGGGAACCGCGAACGGCTTGTTCCGTCCGCTCTAGAGCTGCACGCAGTTGTGGGCGGGAAGCTAATTCCTTGGTTCCGAGTCGTTGTTCAGCGATGATCTCCAAAACGCCCATGACTCGAAAATATGGAGCAAAATAGCGCATTTTCTAGCTTTTTCATTTAGGTCTCTACACGTTATCTGACGCATTTGTTCACAATTCATTGGGATGTCACAGATGCCGCATTCAAGGTCAGACTGACGGGAACCTTGACCCGCCTCCCGATGTGTGGTTGATTTTTACCACATAGCCGAATTGTCAAACGGTACATCGATTTCAGATCCCAGTAACACCACCATGACCTTCGCCGAACTGGTCAAAGACCTGCGCATCGCCCGAGAACTTACGCTCCGCCAATTCAGCGTGGAAGTGGGCGTCGATCCCAGCAATTGGAGCAAAGTCGAACGCGGCGTGAACCCGCCGCCCGGCGATGAGCCGACGCTCAAGGCTATCGCCGGCGTCCTCGGTCTGACCGGCGAGGCGCGCCAGGAATTCTTCGATCAGGCCGCGCTCGCGCGGAGCGAACTTCCGGCCGACATCGCGTCCGACGAGCGCGTGCTCGCGGCACTGCCGGCGTTTTTTCGCGCGGTCCGCGGCGGCGAGCTCGACGAGGCGAAGCTGCGCGAGTTCGTTGCCGACGTGCGCGCGTTGCACAGTCCCGATCGCAAGACGCGCAAGTGAACGGTTTCGGCCACGTCTGAACGTCGGTGGAGAATTTCCGCCGGGTGCAGCTCGCCGGGGAGGAGGAACGCCTGTGGCCTGCCCCGAAAACCGTCGGTCGACAATGACGCGGATGGTTGCGCCGGCGCACGCCGGAGCTTGGACTTCAGACGTGAGTAACCCTACGCAAATCCACGACCTTCACATCGCGCCGCTCGACATCCCGCTCTTCCAGCCGTTCGGCATTTCCGGCGGGGCACAGGCGATCGCGAACAACGTGCTCGTCACGATCGAACTTTCCGACGGCACGCGCGGCTACGGCGAGGCGGCGCCCTTGTCCCCCTACAACGGCGAGACGCAAGCCGATGCGCTCGCGACCCTGCTCGCGGCGAGCGCGTGGCTCATCGGCCGCGATGCCCGCGCCTGGCGCGACGTGGGGGCGGAGTTCCGCGCCCGCGGCGGCGCGGGGTGCGGTTCGGCGCAATGCGCGCTGGAGACGGCGCTGCTCGATGCGTTGACGCGGCATGACGGCATGCCGCTGTGGAGATTTTTTGGCGGCGCCGGTACGGAACTCGAGACCGACATGACGGTGACCACCGGTTCCGCCGGCGACGCGGCGGACGCGGCCCGTGCGATCCGCGGGCGTGGCATCCGCGTGATCAAGGTGAAGGTCGGGGGTCCGGCGGGCCCGGCTCACGATCTCGCGCGGATCGCGGCGATTCATGCGGTCGCGCCCGATTCCCCGCTCATCCTCGACGGCAATGCCGGCGTCACCCGCGGTGGCGCGACCGAGCTGGTGCGCGGACTCCGCGCGCTCGGCATTGTGCCCGTGCTGATCGAGCAATGGCTGCCGAAGGACGACCTCGACGGCATGCGCGCGCTGCACCTCGAGTCGGGTTGGACAGTCGCGGCGGATGAAAGCGTGAGCACGGTGGCCGGGGCGCGGCGGGTGGTCGAGGCGCGGGCGGCACAGGTGATCAACATCAAGCTCATGAAAGCCGGCGTGGCCGAGGCGCTGGAGATCGCCGCGGTCGCGCGCGCCGCGGGACTCGAGTTGATGATCGGCGGCAACATCGAGTCGCTGCTCGCGATGACGATGTCGGCCTGCTTCGCGGCCGGGCTGGGCGACTTTCGTTTCGCGGATCTGGACACGCCGCTGTTTCTCGCGAGCAATCCGTTCGAGGGCGGTTATGCGCTCGAGGGCGGGCAGATCTCGGTCGCGCATATCGCGGCCGGGCATGGCGTGGTGCCGAAGATGAACTGGCGCATCCCCGGTTGGCGGTGAGTCGAACCCGGTTGGCCTGACCGATTTGGTTTTGGGGCTCCCCTTCGTGAGAACATCCAAGCTTCAACCTCCAAGCGCCAATGAAGTTCCAATTGGCGAATTTTCCGCTGGTAGCCTGCTTGGAGTTTTCCTCTTTTGCAGTTTCAATGGAGGTTGGAGCTTGGAATTTGGAGTTTTTGCTCTCCGTCGGCACTGACAACTCGCAGATGCGGCCGACGACGATTTAACGAACGCTCCGGGCTTGCGGGCGCTTCCGACCCCGCCTTTGCTCGGGCCGCATGTCCTTCCAAAAAACCGCACTTGTCACTGGCGCGTCGCGCGGCATCGGCCGTGGCATCGCGATCGAACTTGGCCGGATTGGTTGCCGCGTCGCGATCAACTACGCCGGCAACGCCGCCGCCGCCGCAGAGGCGCTCGGCTTCGTGCGGGCGGCCGGGGGCGACGGATTTGTCGTGCAGGGCGACGTGGCCGTCTCGGCCGATCGCGAACGGCTCGTGGCGCAGGCCTTGGAAGCATTTGGCCGCCTTGACTTGCTTGTGAACAACGCCGGCGTCGCGCCGACGGTGCGCGCCGACCTGCTCGAGGCAGGCGAGGAGAGTTTCGATCGACTCTTTGCCATCAACCTCAAGGGGCCGTTCTTTCTCTCGCAGCTGGTCGCGAAGCAGATGCTCGGGCAAGAGCGCGATGCGGAAGGTTTTCGCGGCCGGATCGTGAACATCACG
The DNA here is from genome assembly GCA_016209255.1 of Verrucomicrobiota bacterium. Taxonomy (GTDB): domain Bacteria; phylum Verrucomicrobiota; class Verrucomicrobiia; order Opitutales; family Opitutaceae; genus ER46. The sequence continues at coordinate 3,276 of JACQWL010000365.1, read as the reverse complement.
TCCATCTCCGCGTACACGGCTTCGATCAACCGCGGCGACTACTGCATGGTGAAGGCGGGGCTCGCCATGATGACCAAGCTCTTTGCCGAGCGCCTCGCGAACGACGGCATCAATGTTTACGAAATCCGCCCGGGCGTCATCGCGACCGGCATGACCGGTGGGGTGAAGGAGAAATACGACAAGCTGATCCTCCACGACGAGCGCGGCATCACGCCGATCCGCCGGTGGGGCAAGCCCGAGGACATCGGTCGCGCGGTGCGGGCAATCATGGAGGATCGGTTTCCGTTTTCGACCGGCGCGGTGTTCGACGTCGACGGCGGCTTTCATCTGCACCGTTTGTGAGCGGACGGAATCGTGTGATTCCGGGCGTGGGAGATTTCTCGGAATTCAATTGAAAGCAGCCCGTCGATGTGCGTGAAATTCCACCGGCGCCGGCTGTCCTGGCCGGACCAATGTCGAACCCGCTGACCCCGGGCGACTTTGCTTTCCACTCCCCCGAAGAATCTGATCGGCAATCGTGCATGACTACAACCCAGAAATCCCAGTCGTATATGAACCCAAACCACCCGGCTCCGATGCTTCAGTTGCGGCATTCCTCCCAAAAGAAGCGCGCACTTGGTAAGTCCTTCGGCGGAGGGCTGTCCCTCCTGATGGCGATCTGTTTTTCACTGCTCACGGCAAATGCCTTGGGCCAGTCTTCCGGCACCGGAACGATCACCGGCCAGGTGAGCAACGTCTCCACGCGGGCCTTTCTGCAGGGCGCGGTGGTGGAATTGTCAGGCACCGACCAAAGCACCATCACCGACCGCGAAGGCCGTTATGAATTCACCGGCGTGCCGGCAGGTCCGGCGACGCTGATCGTAACTTTTACCGGTCTGGATTTGCAGAGGATTGTGGTGCCGGTGTCGGCCGGGCAGAAGGTGGTGCGCGATGTGCAGCTAACCTCGAACATTTATCAGCTGGATAAATTCACGGTGGCCGGCATGCGCGAGGGCACGGCACTGGCCGCGACCCTGCAGCGCCAGGCGCCGAACGTTAAGAACATCGTCTCCGCCGACACCTTTGGCAACCCGGCCGACGGGAATCTTGGCGATCTCCTCGTGCGGCTCCCCGCGATCAGCGCGAATTTCGTCAACGGCGACGTGCGCTCCGTGTCAATCCGTGGCACCGGGCCGGATATCAATTCGGTGACGATGGATGGCCAGCGCGTGGCCAGCGCACAGTCGGCGAACGCCGGACGCGCGTTCGAGTTCGAGCAGGTATCGATGGGAAATCTCGAGAGCATCGAGGTGACCAAGGCGCCGACTCCGGACATGGAGGCGGACTCGATTGGCGGCAGCGTGAATCTAATAACCAAGAGCGCCTTCGGCCGCAGCGGCCGCACCATCTCCTACACCCTCGCCGGCATCACGACCTCGCGCTACAAGATCTACAAGGATAACAAGCTCTTGCAGCCAATCAAGGGGGTGGGTCCGTCGATGGCGCTTTCCTATTCCGAGGTGTTCGGCGAGAAGAAGAACCTCGGCATCCACTGGAACGGAACGTACATCTCCAAGCCCGGTGGCGAGGTGGGCCAAGGTATCACTTTCGAACAGAACGCCGCCAATTCCCATCCCTACATGCGAGTGTATGCCGGTCCCCGGCAGCAGGGCGCGGCCCCGCAGATTCGCGCGGCCATGGGGCTGAAAGTGGACTATAAATTCAGCGAACAGACGGTGTTTGCGTTCAACACGTCGTACGCGTTTTTCCACGAAGAAAACGACTCGCGCAACCTCACGCTGACGACCCGCGAAGAAGTGGCGGCCTTCAACGCGGCCGGCCAGCGCACAGGACGGGGCACGATCATGCCGGGCTACAATGAGTATTACACCGAGGCGTCGCCGTCGGCCAGCAATCCGGCCGACACGTTTGTCAGCTTGTCAAACTCCGGCAACGACAAGTCGGGCCGGACGTTCCTCCTCTCGCCTTCAGCCCGACACCGCATCAATGGCTACGATATCGATTACAACCTGAGTTATTCCAATGCGGCCACCTACTACGACATCTCCCAGAATGGCTCCAAGTATGACTCAAACCCGAAGGGAACGCTGGCCTATCGCATTTCCGGGATCGGCTTCATCCTCGACCGCCGCACGGGCGATCCGCGCAAGGTCTCCTACCGGCAGACCAGCGGCCCGGACATGTACAACCTGAACAACTATGAGGGCTTGACTCTCTCGCAGAATGACCGCCGCGGTTTCGATCGCATTTTCAGCGCGAAGCTCAATGTCCGCAAGAACCTGGAACTGGCCGTGCCGATGTTCGTCAAGACCGGTCTCAACGTGCGCAAGCAGTCGCGGCACCTCTGGAGCCAAAACCGCTCGTACACCTACACGGGGCCGGACGGAGTGATGGGCAATGCCGACGATCGGCAGGATCTGGCGCAGTTCCTCGAGGTCAGCGGGAAGCACCGGCGGGAAAACGACATTTATCGGCCGCCGCCCTTCATGGATCAGTATGCGGTGGCCCGTCACCAGAAGAATAATCCGGAACTCTGGAAAGAGAACATCACCACCAGTACCGTCTCGAAGCTGCAGAACCAGCAGGAGGCCGACGAGACGGTCTCCTCCGCCTATGTCATGGGCAACGCGCGATTCGGTCCGTTATCGGTTCTGGCCGGCGTCCGCCTCGAGGAAACGAAAGTCAACGGCGAGGGTCCGCTGCAATACGTTTCGCCGGCCGAGGCGGCCCGGCGGGCAGCCTGGGTCGGACCGGTCACCGACGCGGAGGCGCGGCGCCGAGCGGAAACCGAATGGGGCGGACGGGATACGGCCAGCGGGAAATACCGCAACAGCTTTCCCGGGATTCACTTCAAGTACGAACCGATGAAGGGGCTGGTGCTCCGGGCGAGTTATTCGAACGGGATTGGACGCCCGAGCTTTGGCAACCTGATTCCGTTGACCGTGCCCAACGACGTGAACCAGACCGTGTCGGTGCGCAACACCAACCTGAAACCGCAGTACGCGGACAATCTCGACGTGAGTGCGGAGTATTACTTCGAGCCGGCCGGGCTGTTATCGGCGGGTGTTTACCGCAAGAACCTCACCAACTTCATCTTTACCGACAACAGTCGGATCGTTGCGGCCGGGCCCAACAACGGCTTCGAAGGTGAATACGAGGGATACCGGCTGTCCACCCAGGCCAACGGCGGCTCGGCCCGCATCGAGGGCATCGAGTTCAACTATCAACAACAGCTGAAGCTGAATCGTCTCCCGAAGTGGGCGCAGGGTTTTGGGG
>JACQWL010000042.1 GCA_016209255.1 Verrucomicrobiota bacterium | reverse complement strand
GTGGGGGTCCCCCCGCCCCCCCCCCCCTATCGCGGGTCCCCCGGCGGCCCCCCCCCCCCACGCCCCTACATCGCGACTGAATCGTTACGGCTAAGACCTCAGGCTTTACCTCTCTTGGCCGACGCGTTCGCCATCCCCGACGAATAGGGCTTTCGCGCGCTCGCGATGGAGCCGGGAACATATCGAAAAACCCTCCCTGGCCCGACCCCATGAAACTCCGATTCTCTATCAGCCGCCCTCACCACCAGCCCCGCCCGGCCGCGATCGCGAGCGCGTCATCGAGCGGTGCGAGGTACGGATGCCACATCTTCTCCCACTCGAGGCTCAGCGGCCCCGCGTAGTTGTCTGCGCGCCGGCAACGCCGGCACCGGGAGTAATGCCACGTTCAAAATTGGCTTCTTAACTGCGCCGGGAATGACATTCTCCTTGCGACCCCGCCGCCGGGCGGCGAAATCATGTTCCAGCGCTTTGCGCCTTTCCTCCCCAACCGCTTAACTTATGCCGCGACCTGTCACGCTCTTCACCGGCCAGTGGGCCGACCTTCCCCTCGAAAAACTCGCGCCGCTGGCCAGGAAAATGGGCTACGACGGCGTCGAACTCGCCTGCTGGGGCGACCACTTCGACGTGGACGCCGCCGCGACGAGCAAGAAATACGTCCACGCCAAATGGGCGCTGCTCAAGGACCACGGCCTGACCTGCTACGCGGTGTCGAGCCACCTCGTCGGTCAGGCGGTGTGCGACAACATCGACGAGCGCCACCAGGCCATCCTGCCGCCCGACGTGTGGGGCGACGGCAGCCCCGAGGGCGTGCGCAAGCGGGCCGCCCGCAAGCTCATCGCCGCGGCCAAGGGCGCGCGCTCCTTCTTCGACGCCAAGCCGGGCCGGAAGAACGGCGACGATTTTCCCGCCGTCGTCAACGGCTTCACCGGCTCGAGCATCTGGCATTCGATCTACGCCTTCCCGCCCACGTCGCAGGCGTACTGGGACGCCGGCTACGCCGATTTCGCCAAGCGCTTCGGCCCGATCCTCGAGGAGTTCGAAAAGGCGAACGTCAACTTCGGGCTCGAGGTGCACCCGACAGAAATCGCGTACGACATCGCCAGCGCCGAGCGCGCCATCGCGGCGGTGAAGGGCCACCGGCGTTTCGGCTTCAACTACGATCCCTCGCACCTCGGCTACCAGGGCGTCGACTACGTGAAGTTCATCCGCGCGTTTGGCAGCCGCATCTATCACGCGCACATGAAGGATGTGTGGTGGGGCCACGGCGACGGCACGGTGGGCGTTTTCGGCGGGCACGTGAGTTTCGGCGACGCCCGGCGTTTCTGGGATTTCCGTTCGCTCGGCCACGGCGACATCAAGTTCGAGGACATCATCGTCGCGCTGAACGACGTCGGCTACCGCGGCCCGCTCAGCGTCGAGTGGGAGGACAGCCGCATGGATCGCGTGCATGGCGCGGCCGAGGCCGCCGCGTTCGTCCGCAAGATCGATTTCCCCTCGAGCGCGATCGCGTTCGACGCCCAGTTCGACAAGAAGAACCAGTAGGAAATTTTCTTCGAAAATTTCCATGAGCATCAAAATCGCGATCATTGGCGCCGGCGGCATGGCCGCGTATCACGCCACCGGCTTCCGCCAGGCCGGCGCGGAAATCCTCGCGCTCGCCGATGTCAACCCGGCCGCCGCCGAAAAAGCCGCCACGAAGCACGGCATCGGGCGCGTCTTCACCGATGTTGCCGAGATGCTGCGCACGCTGCCCGAACTCGACGCGGTGTCGATCATCGTGCCGAACAAGTTTCACGCCCCTCTCTCGATCCAGGCCCTGAAGGCCGGCAAGCACGTGTTCTGCGAAAAGCCGCCTGCGCTCAGCGCCCGCGAAATGGCGCAGATGAAGGCCGCCGCCGAAAAGGCGAAGCGGACCCTGATGTTCAACTTCAACAATCGCGCCCGCCCCGAGAGTTATGCGATGATGGACTACATCGCGAAGGGCGCCGTCGGCCGCATCAACAGCTGCCAGGCGAAATGGATTCGGCGCACCGGCATTCCCGGCTTCGGCGGCTGGTTTACGACCAAGGCCCTCTCCGGCGGCGGGCCTCTCATCGACTTGCTCCACATGGTCGACCTCGGGCTCTTCTTCATGGGCTACCCCGAGCCGGCCCACGTGCTCGCGCGAACGTTTACCGATCACATCGGTGACAAGACTTTCAAGGGTCCGTGGGGCATCCCGGATGTCGCCAAGGGCGTGACCGACGTCGAAGCGGCGGCGCACGGCTTCGTCACATTCCAGACCGGGCAGTCGATGTCATTCCAGATCTCGTGGGCCGAGATGAACAAGCGCGAGGAAGTCTCCGTCACGTTCCAGGGCGCGAAGGCCGGCGGGCTCGTGCAACGGCTTTTCGGCACCGACGGACTGGACAACACCGCGCTCGACGCCTGCGAACTGTACACCCAGGAGAACGGCCGCCCGGTCAACCGCAGCATCGTCGTCCCGCCGGACGAGACGATGGGCCGCGTCCGCTCGGCGATGAATTTCGTCCGCACGGTCGAGGGCGCCGAGGCGCCGCTCAACACGCCCGACCAGGCGCTCTCGTTGATGAAAATCATCGACGGCGCCTACAAATCCGCCGCCACCGGCCGGCCGGTCGCGCTGTAATGTGAAGTAAGAACGTGCCATTGCGAGCAGCCCGAACCAACGCCGAGCCGTTGAGTGGCATCCCACAGGTGAACTCTCCCCCGCGTGTTGTAGGAGCCTGCTCGCAGGCGATAGAAGTGGTGTCGACCGGACCGAATCGCCCGCAAGCGGGCTCCTACAACTGCCAATTCGGAGTTCACTCGCAAGCGCCGGGCGACGAAGCAATCCAGCTGGAGTGCCGCGGCGCGCTTCGCGCGCCTCGCGATGACAAATAATGATAAGAGCTACCGACAACGGTCTTCCAGAATTCTCACCACCATGAAACTCAACCGCAAACTCCGCATGGGCATGGTCGGCGGCGGCCGGGGTGCCTTCATCGGCTCCGTCCACCGCATGGCCGCCCGCCTCGACGGCGAGATCGATCTCGTCGCTGGCTGTTTCTCCGCCAACCCCGAGAAATCCAAACTCTCCGGGGCCGACCTCTTCCTCGAACCGGCGCGCGTCTACGCCACCTATCAGGAAATGGTCAGCGAGGAAGCCGCGTTGCCGGCGGACCAGCGCATCGACTTCGTCTCGATCGTCACGCGCAACAACACGCATGCCGTCGTCGCCAAGGCCTTCCTCGAAGGCGGCTTCCACGTCATCTGCGACAAGCCGCTGTGCTTCACGCTCAAGGAAGGGCTCAAGTTGCGCGAAATCGTGCGGCGGAGCGGAAAGGTGTTCGCGCTGACGCACAACTACACCGGCTACCCGATGGTGAAGGAGGCGCGCGAGTGGGTGCGCAGCGGCAAGCTCGGAAAGCTGATGAAGGTTGTCGCGGAGTATCCGCAAGGCTACGCCATCACCGCGCTCGAAGCGGGGACGATCAGCAAGATTGCCAACTGGCGGATGGATCCGTCGGTGTCGGGCGTTTCGAACTGCATGGGCGACATCGGCACGCACGCGCACAACCTCGCCCGCTATATCACGGGCCTCGAGGTGGAGGAAATCTGCGCCGAGCTCTCCACCTTCATCCCGGGCCGGTTGCTCGACGACGACGGCAACTGTCTGGTGCGTTTTACGGACGGCGTGAAGGGCATCCTGTTCGCCTCGCAGATCTCGAGCGGCGAGGAGAACAACCTCAACATTCGCGTCTTTGGCACGAAGGGGTCGCTGCAGTGGTTCCAGGAAAACCCCAACGAACTCATCTTCAAGAAAGCCGACGCGCCGCAGCAGGTGTATCGCCGCGGCAACGGCTACGTTTCACCGCCCGCGCAGGGCGCGACGCGCACGCCGTTCGCGCATCCGGAAGGCTTCATCGAGGCGTTTGCCAACGTGTACCGCAGCGCCGCGGTCGCGATCGCCGATGCCATCGAAGGCCGCAAGACCCCGAAGGAGGGCTACGATTTCCCCACGATCGACGACGGGCTCGCCGGCATGGCGTTCATCGAGACGGCCGTGAAGAGCGGCAAGGCCGGAGCGAAATGGATGAAGTTTCCGAAGGTGTAGCGGTCAACTGTTTCCAACACCGTGTTTGAGTCCCTCACAGCCGTCATCGTCCTGATCGTCTTCTTGGTACCCGGCTACGTGTGGAGGGCAATGGAGGCTCCTTTGTAGCGACCGATCCCAAGAATCGCGATATCTACATTTCCCAAACCGTGGTGGCGATGGACGGGAGATTCCAACTTGTGGAAAACACCGGAGGCGTCTATATTCCGGCCTCAGAGGTTCTGACCATTGAATTCATTCGGGAGAAATAACCTATGCCCATCGAAACACGCACCTTTAAGCCGCAGGGTGGAGGGCCTATGCCAACAACAGTCCCCCCGTTGATCTCTGGTGTTCAAAACCCGCCACCACCGCCTCCCCCTGTTTCCATT
>JACQWL010000363.1 GCA_016209255.1 Verrucomicrobiota bacterium | reverse complement strand
GCCGACGCCCGTTTCCACCTCGTATGACGGGCGTCGGCAAGCGACGCCCCTACATCGCGACTGAATCGTTACGGCTGACGTGCACGCAGTTTCGATTTGCACTGCGGGCAAATCCCGCAACGCTGGCCCCGTCTGGCGCGAACTCGATCGCGACCGGACGCTCACCACCAACATCCCGTCCCTCGGACACCGAGGCTTCATCGCCATGCGACAAGCACCCAAGTCCACCGCCTGCCGGCAGGTTTTCCGATCGCGGGAATCTGCGGAGGCGAATTGAAAAGCATCCTCGAATTTGGACGCGCAAAGCGGGAGCAGCATGCGATTGTCATGCTCGCCGCCTACGATGCACTGATGGCCCGGCTCGTCGCCGCGTCGGAGGCTGATGCGATCCTGGTCGGAGACAGTGTCGCGATGGTTGTGCACGGATTTCCGTCCACGGTTCATGCCACGATCGAAATGATGCGGACCCACGTGGCCGCGGTGCGACGCGGGGCGCCGGAGATGCTGGTCGTGGCGGACATGCCCTTCATCAGCGCCCGGAGGGGCAAGGTGGCCGCGACCGATGCGGCGGGGGCGTTGATGCAGGCGGGAGCGACGGCGGTGAAAATCGAGGGCGTTCGCGGGCACGAAGAGGTGGTGGCGCATCTCGTGGAGAGCGGGATTCCGGTGATGGGCCACCTTGGGCTCACGCCGCAATCGGTGCACCAGCTCGGCGGCTACCGGCTGCAAGGCCGCGGGGCCGCCGACGCCGAACGCCTGCGCGAAGACGCACGGAGGCTCGAGGAACTGGGGGCGTTTGCGATCGTGCTGGAATGCGTGCCGGCGGAGCTGGCGGCGGGGATCACCGCGGAGCGCTCGATCCCCACCATCGGCATCGGCGCGGGCGCCGGCACCGCCGGACAGGTGCTCGTCGTCTCCGACCTGCTCGGCCTCGACCCGCGGTTCCAGCCCCGCTTCGCGCGCCGCTATGTCGAGGGGCATGAGCTCATCCAGGACGCGATCAACCGATTTGCCCGCGACGTGCGCGCGGCGACGTTTCCGGCGCGAGAGGAGGTGCTGGCGTGATAACTTCGGATTCCGACTCAATGACGCGCCGTGGCCCTGCGCGTGAGCGCAGGGACGACTTGCAGGAAGACCGGCCAACAGTCCCGCTGCTCACGCCGCGGGTTGCGCAGCCAGTCGCGAGTCCCGCGCCGGAAGTGTGCCTGCAATTGGACGAATGGCGTGCGCTGCGCGCCTCGCCGGACTGGACCGGACGGACGCTCGGATTCGTGCCGACGATGGGTGCGCTGCATGCCGGACACGTGGCGCTGCTGGCCCGGGCCCGGGCCGAAAACGAGCGTGTCGTGCTCAGCATTTTTGTGAATCCGACGCAGTTCGAGGATCCGATGGATCTCGACCGCTACCCGCGCATGCTCGAAGCTGACGTCGCGCGGGCGCGGCCATTCGTCGACGCGGTGCTCGCGCCGACGGCGGAGGCGCTTTACCCCGACGACTACCGCTATCGCCTGACGGAGTATTCGCACAGCCTGCGCCAGGAGGGCGCGCATCGCCCGGGGCACTTTGAGGGCGTGCTGACGGTCGTGTTGAAACTTCTGCATCTGGTGCAACCGCGCCGGGCGTACTTCGGGGAAAAGGACTGGCAGCAACTCGAGCTCGTGCGCGGGATGGTCGAGGCGCTGTTCCTGCCGGTGGAAATCGTCGGCTGTCCCACGGTGCGCGACGCCGACGGCCTCGCCTTGAGCTCGCGCAACCGCCGGCTCAGTGCCGCCGCCCGGGCGCAGGCGGCGATGTTTCCGCGGCTGTTGCGAAGCGCAGACGATGCCGCTGAGGCGGCGGCACAGTTGCGGGCGGCCGGGTTCGAGGTCGATTACGTCGACGACTGCAAGGGGGTGCGGGTCGGCGCGGTCCGGCTGGAGGGCGTGCGGTTGATCGACAATGTCCGGGTGAAAGACGCATGCACGCTGGCCCCAATTCGGTAGGTGGCGCGCTCGACGCGCCAAGTGTTGCGGACAGCCTGCCACCCGCCACCCAATCGGCCATGGATGGCTCGCACGTCCTTTTCATCCTCTCGGGCTCGATCGCGTGTTACAAGGCGTGCGACGCGATTTCGCAACTCGTGCAACGCGGGCACCGGGTCCGGGCCGTCGCGACGGAAGCGGCGCTGCGGTTTGTCGGCGCCGCCACGCTCGAAGGCATCACGGGTCAACCGGTGGCCCACGATCTCTTTGCGCCCGGCGCGGCACTCGATCACATCGGGCTGGCACGCTGGGCCGATGTCGTCGTGGTGTGCCCGGCGACGGCCAACACCCTCAACCGGATGGCCGCGGGACTCGGCGACGATCTGGCCGGCGCACTCCTGCTCGCGCACGACTGGAATAAACCGCTGTTGGTCGTGCCGGCGATGAATCCCGCGATGCGCAGTCATCCGGCGACCGTCGCCGCGATGGCGCGTCTGCAAGGGTGGGGGGCACGCTTGCTCCGCGGCACCAGCGGCCGGACCGCCTGCGGGGAAGTCGGCGAGGGGCGGCTGGCGGAGCCCGACGAGATCGTCGCCGCCATCGAGGCGGCGCTCGCCCGGCCGGCCCGCCGGTTGCACGTGCTGATCACTAGCGGCGGCACGGCGGAGCCGATCGACGGCGTGCGCGTGATCGGCAACCTGAGTTCCGGTGAAACCGGCGCGCTGGTCGCGGAGCAGTTTGCGCGCCGCGGCCACGACGTCGTCCTGCTCCGGGCGCGCAACGCCCGCGTGCCAGCGGCGCGTTGCCGCGAAGAAACCTTCTCCACCTTCGCCGAGCTCGATGCGCTGCTCGACCGTTGGTTGCGGGAGGAGCGCTTCGACGCGATCATCCACGCGGCCGCCGTGAGCGATTTTTCGGTGCAGGCGATCGAACGCGCCGGGGTGCTCGCCGCACCGGCCGTTGGCGCCAAGCTCGAATCGGATGTCGCGCCGGTCCTGCACCTGCGGCGAAATCCCAAGCTCCTCGACACGCTGCGCACCCGCAGCCGGAACCGGGACGTGTGCGTGGTGGCGTTCAAGCTGACGCGGGGCGCCGATGATGCAGCCGCGCGTTCTGCCGTCGCCGCGCTGGCCGGCAGTGGCCGGGCGGATTTCGTGGTCCACAACGATCTGGCGGCACGGCCGGACCAGAGTGGTGCGTTTCCGGCCGCCATCTGGCGAGCAGGTGGAACGTTGGTTGCACGCTGTGCCGATCGCGTGGCCCTGGCCGCGGCGTTGGAGCAGCTGCTCGTGAGTGAACCGTCGAAACCGGAGGTGGCGAATGGTGCGATTTAGCCGTAACGATGCAATTGAGTGCAGGGGCGTCGCCCCTCGGCAGGCTCGGGGCCGTGAGCCTGTCGAACCGGCTCGCCGACGCGCCGATTTTCGACTGAAGGATGCGGCATGGCGACAAGCGCCAGCCCTACACCGATTGGTTTCCGACCGTTCATT
>JACQWL010000041.1 GCA_016209255.1 Verrucomicrobiota bacterium | reverse complement strand
GGTCGAAGCTGTTGGAAGACTGGGGCTTCAAATCGGGATTGCTCACCGTTACCCTTAGCGTGTCTTCGTTGATCGTGGTATTCGGGATGATCGAGCCGAAGGCCGGCCGGCCAAGGCCGGTCGACCAACTGAACCGCGTCACCAGGCCGTCCAAAGGCTCGTACTTCAGATGCACGCCGGGCAGCGCCATGCGGTATTGGCCGCTGTTCGTGTCCCGGCCTCCGAACTGTGCCACGGCCCGACGGCGAGCTTCGGCATCCGTCACCGGTCCGACCCAGGCCGCCCGGCGGGTCCTTTCCGCCGGCGAAAGAAAATTGAGCGGTCCCTCGCCCTCGACCCGCGTGTCCTCGACCCGCACGCCGCCAAGCACCGACACGCGGCCGAGCCGGACGTTGCCCATGATGTAGGCGGCAGCGATTTGTTCATCGACGAGCCGGTTGTTTTGCAGCCGGTTCTGGGCGCCGAAGGCGATGTCCTCCTTCCAGAGTTCGGGATACAGCTTCTGGTGGCGGGCGACGCCATAGGGATTCGGCCACACCGGCACGCCGCCCCGGCTCCGATACCATTTGTCCTCGTCCTTCCGGTGGTAACCCGTCGTGTCCGTAAACTGGCCGAGGTCCTGATTGTCGTCGGCGGTGCCGAGGATGCCATCGGGTCCGGTGTAATTGTAACGGCGGCTGGCCGCCCAATACTTGCGCGACTGCTGCTGCAGGGAGAATCCCGTCTTGAGGTACGTCGGCAGCGCCACCGGGAGGTCCTTCTTCAGATCGAATTTTCCGCTGAAGACCCGGTCGAATCCGCGCTGGTCGTTCTGGGTGAGAAGGAGCGCGGAATAGTTGTTCAGGTCATACATGTTCGGACCTTGCGTCTGCGTGATCGTCGGAAAGATCGGGTCCTTCGTGCGATCGACGGTCCATCCGATGTTAGGCAGTCGCAGTGTGACCGTTCCTTTGGGCCGGTTGTCGTATTTGTCGTTGTTGTGCGAAATGTCGTAGTAGGTGGCCGCGTTCGAATAACTGAGGCTGTATTTGATGTCCATGCCATCGAGCCGGTGCCGCACCATCGGGGAGAACAGATAGGTCCGGCCCGATTTGTCGGTCGTCGTTGTGGTGATGGCGTTGGACGAACCGGCCGCGGCGTACACCCGCGTGATGCCGCCGGCGTAATCCGGATGGATCAATCCGCCGCCGGTGCGGTTGCCGCTCGCGTCGACCGTGGCGATCGTCTGGGCGGTCGTCAGGTTGCTCAGCCGCGTGTCGGCATTCTCATGGAAAAAGTTGTAGACCGTATTGAACGCAACCGTGGTTCGCTCGCTCCATTTGTAGTCCACCTTGACGCCGGTGGCGATCCGGGAGCGCGTCGCATTCTCCACCCGCCTTTGCGCGGAGAAAGCGTAGACCGGGCCGGGCTCGTTCTTCCGCTCGAAGCTCAGGATCGAGGTGGCGCCCGCGCCCGGCTGGCTGTGCAGCGTGCCGGTCAGGGTGATGCCAATGTTCTTTTTCTCCCCAATCACGTCCGAATACATGAAGTTCATCGACGGGCCATAACCTTCGATCGGCTCCTTCCAGCTCGCGCCGCGCGTCTTGTGGGTGGACCGCGTGACAAAACCGAGCGTGTAGCTGAAGACCCGGCCCGCCGCGCTGTTAAAAGGGCTCTTGGTCACCAGGTTCACGCTGCCGCCGATCGAGGCGCCGTCCATGTCCGGGGTCGGCGCCTTGGTCACTTCGATCGTTTCGATATTGCCCAGGGACGCCTGCTCGAACTCGAAGGCACGCCCGGCACCCGCCGACTGCGAACTGGCGACCTGCTGGCCGTCCATCGTCACCGAGTTCAAATTCGCTTCCACTCCGCGGATGCTCACCTGGCGCACGTCGTGGCCGTTGTAGTCCGCCGTCATTCCGGCCATGTGTTGGAGCATGTCGCCGATGTTGCCGTCCGCCACGTTGCCAAACGTGTCCGACGACACCACCGCCTTCACGTTTGGGGCCTGCCGCTGCAGCGTCTCCGCCAAGGCCGTGCCCTCGCGCTCGCCGGCCACGGTGAATCGATCCAATTTGTAGATTGCCGAGGTCAACTGCACATCGACAACCGCCCGCTGGCCGGAACCCATGGACACCGGGAGACGCTGCGGATCCAGACCGGCATAGGTTACCACCAATGTCACCTGGCCCGGCGGCACGCCGCTGAATTGATAGCGGCCTTCACGGTCGGTCGTGACGATCCGGTTGGTGCCGGCCAACTCCACAACGGCGCCTTCGAGGTAGGATTGCGTGGCGGCGTTGCTCACCTGGCCGGAAATACTGCCCGCTTGCAGGGCGGATGCGGGGGCCGGGCTGGCCTCCGCCGCTCGCACCGGATGGTTCGGCGCCAGCACGAGCGCAAGCCAGCAGGGCAACAGGGCAACAAGGTTCGTTCGTTTCATGGTTTTCGAGGGTTCAGCACCGGGAGCGGGGGTCGGTCGGGGCGATGCTCCAGCTGGTCAGAAGTCCTGGACCCATCGCCGATGGCCCGTCGTCTTATCGGTGTGGAACCAGCAAGGTCAAGTGGGCAGTGAGCATTATGTCGCATCACCACCGAACGGCTAAGGCGGATGAAAACGTTCAGACCGATCGGGGCTCCGAGCAGGGCGAACCGTCCCCGGTGAGCCGTCGC
>JACQWL010000359.1 GCA_016209255.1 Verrucomicrobiota bacterium | reverse complement strand
GGTTTCAGGTGGGCTTGGAGCACGCCCGCCAGCGTCCCGGTCACGCGCACCACGTCGGCGCGCGTCATCGCCGGGAAGAGCGGGAGCGTCAAAATGTTGCGTCAGGTACGCTCCGCGAGCGGAAAATCGCCCTCCTACCAGCCCAGCCGGCGGTAGACGCCGAACAGGTGAATCGCCGGGTAATGCACGCCGGTGCCAATGCCGACGGCGTGCAGGTTTGCCATCACGTCGCCGCGCCGGATCGTCAGCCGCTCCTCCGGCAGCACGACCTGAAACATGTGCCAGTTGCTCTGCGTGAAATCCGCCGGCGGCAACTGCAACCCGAGCGCCCGGATGGCCGGCGCATCGAGCAGCTCGAAATAGACGCGCGCCAGTTCGCGCCGCCGGAGGTTGAACTCATCGAGCCGGGGCAATTGCCCGAGCCCGACCCGCGCCGCCACGTCCGTGAGATTGAATTTCCCCCCGACCACCTCGACTTCCATCCCGTCGAAGCCCGAGCGCACCACACCCTGGAGCCGGTATTGCTCCGCGAGCTTCGCCTCGGCCTCGTCGTTCATCACGAGGCAGCCGCCCTCGACCGTGGTGATGTTCTTGTTCGGATGAAAACTGAACGAAACGAAGTCGCCGATCGCCCCGATGCGCCTGCCCCGCCACGTGCTGCCGAACGACTGCGCGGCGTCCTCGATCACGCGGAGCCGGTGCTTCCGGGCGAGGGCGTGGAGCCGGTCGCGATCCACCGGCAGCCCGGCGAGGTCGACGGGAATAATCGCGTGGGTGGCCGGCGTGATTGCGCCCTCCACGCGGTCGAGATCGATGTTGCGCGTCACGGGATCGATGTCGACGAACACGGGCCGCGCACCCACGGCCAGCACCACATTGCTCGTCGCCACCCAGGAGAGCGGCGTCGTGATGACCTCATGGCCCGGGCCCACGCCCGCAATCCGCAGCGCGATTTCCATCGTGCACGTGCCGGAGTTGAAAGCCCGCACCGGCCGGCCGCCGCAATATTCCGACAGCCTGGCCTCGAACTCCTTCACCTTTGGTCCCGACGTGATCCATCCGGAACGCAGCACCTCGGCCACGCCGGCGATCGTCTCCTCGTCGATCGACGGCCGGGTCATAGGCAGGAACGGCGCGGCGGGGATGGCCGCCGAACCGGCGGCGGCAGCCCGGTCGACGGGCTCAGGACGGGCGGGGGCAGACATGTCAGGGTTGGTTGCTGAAAAGGTAGTGGGTGCGGGTTTCGCCGGGCAAATGATAACGAAAGCCCGGATCGCCGAGCAGTGCCTTCACTTCGTGTTTGCGCGCCACGAGCCAGACGCGCTGCGGGCCGGACCATTGCCGGCGCAGCTCCGCGGCGTCGATGAAGCGGGCCGCCCGCTCGGTGGGATCGAGGAATTGCAGCTCGAGTTCATCCTGGTAGTTCACCAGGCCGACCGGCCGCTGCGTGTAGTAGACAAAATCGTGGAAAAACGCGTGGTAGTGATACACCCGATCGGCCGGCTGCATCCGGGCGCGGACGATGAGCGCCAGTGGCTTCGTGCCCCGGACGTCCGGCGCGGCGAGGACGATGACAATGAACAGCCCGACGGTTGTCGCGACGAGGGTCGCGAGCCCCGCGCGTACGCCGCGAACGCGCGCCGCCCATGGCGCCGCCACGCCGCCCAACAGGAGAATCACCGCTATCGCCAGCAGGAAAGGCCGGAACGCATCCATCCGCCCGGGGTCCCCGAACGTGCCGGGTTTCTGGGCGGCGACCAGCGCGGCAATTGCGATCACACCGCAGGCAAACGCAAAAATCCCCATGGCTGCGCGCAACCGTGCCGCCGCGTTTTCCGCCCACCGCCGCGCCAGCCACGCGCCAATCATCACGGCCAGCGGCGGGAATACCGGCAGGATATAGGGAATGAGTTTCGACTGGGATTTGGTGAAAAACAGAAACATGAACGCGACCCAGGTGATGAGGAACCATTGGTCGGCGTTTTCCTTGCGCCGCGCCCAACCGCCCGCCGCCGCTTCGCGCAACGCGCCCCAGAGGAAACCCGTCCACGGGAACAGGCCGAGCACCACGACGGGAATGAAATACCACCACGGTTCGTAGCGGCCGTGTTCCGTCGTCGTGAACCGCGCCCAATGCTGGTTCACGAAGTAAAACTCCGTCCAGCCGGCATTGCGCTGCGCGACGAGCACATGCCACGGCGCGGCGATGGCCAGGAAGAGCAGCCCACCCGTCGGCAGGTAAAGCGGACGCAGGCGTTTCCACTGGTTGAAGAGCAGCAGCCACAGGAACATCACCGCGCCGGTAAGGAGGAATCCGATGAGCCCTTTGGCCAGCGTGGCCAGCGCCGCGCTCGCGTAGAGCCCGTAGAACAGCCAGCGCCGCCGCGCCCCCCCCGACCGCGAACCGGCCGGCGGTGAGTTGGCCGAATCCGCCTGCGGTGAGCCTGTCGCACCCGCCGCATCGGCCGCCGGAGCCGGCTCCCGCACCCCGAGGATAAAACAGAAGAGTGTCGCACTCATCAGCACCGACACCGCCATGTCGAGGCTCAGCAACCGCGACATGGCGAAATAAAGCAGCCCCGTACCGAGGACAACCGCCGACGCAAGGGCCGTCGCCCGCCCGTGCAACCGCCGCGCCGCCGCATACGTAAGCAACACCCCGCCGAGGCCGAACAACGCCGGCGCCAGCCGCGCCGACCATTCGTTCGGACCGAATGCGCGCAGGCACAATGCCACGCTCCAATAGACCAGTGGCGGCTTCTCGAAATAGGGCACCGCGTTGAGCCGCGGCGTCACCCAGTCGCCGCCCGCCACCATCTCGCGGGGAATCTCCGCGTAGCGCCCCTCGTCGGGATTCGCGAGCGGCCGGCTCCCGAGCAGAAAACCAAACAGCAGGCCGAACGCGAGCGCGAGCCACAGCAGATCGCGCCGCCATGAGGCAGACTCGTCGACGGGTGGGATAAAGGACGCAGCCGTCACGTCAAAAACAACCACCGGCCGGCCGGGAATTCCAGGCGGTGGAGAACCCGCGGAGTCGCGATTCGACCCTCAGGCAAACGCGTGTTCATGGGCCGCAAATTGGAAAAGTCATCGAGCATGAATTGCCGGTCGCTAGTGGATTGTTGGATTTCGCATTGGACAAGGCATTTTGCGGCGCCTGGCGCGGCGTTCGCGACCCGTTCGACGTGGCAGTGCACTTCCCGGAGCCATGCCGTCACCTGCGAATGTCCTCTGGGTATTGAAAACCGAACGGTGCAGCGGCAGGCAGCCGCTTGCGGGCGCGTTTTAAGCGTGCGCCTGACGGCATCTTGGTGTGGAACCGACATCCCCCAATGTCTGAGCCGAACAATTTCATCTTCATCTGCGGTCCGGACGACTACCTCGTCGGCCGGGTGGGCAAGGCGCGTTTCGCCGCCCTCGCCGCGGACGTGCCGGACGAATTCGCCCGCGAAACGATCAACGGCTTCGCCGCGAATGTCGGAGAAGTGGAGAAAGCGGTGAACCAGTTCCGCGACGCGATTCAGACCGTCGCGATGTTCGGGGGGAGGCGTCTGGTGTGGCTGAAGGACGTCAACTTTCTCGCCGACACCGTCACGGGCCGCGCCGAGAGCACGTTGCGGCTCGTGGAGGATCTCCAGGAGATTCTGACCCGCGCAAATCCCGATGAGACCATCGCCCTCGTCACGGCCGCACCGATCGACCGGCGGCGTTCCTTTTCCAAATGGTGCGAGAAAAACGCCGACTTCGCGCTCGTCGGCGGCGAGGGGGACGGCGCCAGCGAAGCGCTCGCCGGCGTGGTGCTCGCGGAAGCGCGGGAGTGCGGCGCCAGCTTTGCCCCGGGGGCGGTCGAGCTGCTGCTGGTAAGGGTCGGCGCCAACACCCGGCTGCTCGTGGAGGAGACCCGCAAGCTGGCGACCTACGCCCTGCCCGCGGCCCGGTCCGCCACCGCTGCGGGAGCCGCGGAGGCGGCCGCGAAGGGCGGCGAGACGGTCGTGATCGAGGAGGCCCATGTCGCCGAACTCACCCCCAACGTCGCCGAAGGCGATTTTTTCGAGGCGGCGGAGGCATTTTCCAGCGGCGATCTGAAGTGGACGCTGGCCGCGTTGCAGCGACATTTCTTCAGCGGCGGCGATGCGCGCCCGGTCATCAGCGCCCTGCAGAATCGCAACCGCATCCTGCTCCAGATCCGCGCGCTGCTCGATGCCGGCGACGCCCGGCTCGGCCCGCGCGGGCTCGACGGCCTGCCCCGTGCCGCCACGAGCTATGGGGCGCGATTCACGGGCGCGACCGAGAAAAGCTCGTTTAATCTTTTCACCCAAAACCCATGGTATGTCGGCAAACTCGCCGGCAGGGCCAAGCTCCCCACCCTGCGCCGATTGATCGACAACCAGCAGGAGTTCATCGCCGCCTTCGAGGAAATCATCCGCCGCCCCGGCGAGGAAGAGGACGTCCTGCGCGACATGACCGTGCGGTGCCTGACGGGCTGAACGCGTTTATCGAGGTTCTCAATGAACGTGGATTTTTCCACCTCTGACCTTGGGGCCGAGAACGTCTGGTATGACGCCGGCACGGGCCGGCTTTGCCTGTCGGCGGGGGGCTACCAAAACGGCATATTGCTGGCGCAGATTCCCGACGCGGATTTCGAGTCGGCCACGCCCATCGGACGTTTTTCGCTCGGTCAATATGGGGCGGTCGTGGTGTGCCATCACAAGGATGGTGCGGAAACCTGGCTGCCGGTGGACATGTGGCTGCCGGATGGTTTCGCGGTGAAAGCGGGAAAGTAGCCGGCGCACCGCGCCAGAAGCACTCGGGCTCGGCAAAAAACCCGCCTCCGCGGGCAGCATGGGATTTTCCGTTCGCCATCACACCCGGGGACCGCATAACCTGACTTTTCCCGTGAACGAGTTGCCCGTCCCCGCCCCCACGCCCATCCCGAACGTCCTCGCCGAGCGTTACGCCTCGGGGGCGATGAAAGACATCTGGTCCCAGCATGGGCGCGTGGCGCTCGAACGGGATTTCTGGATCGCCGTGATGAAGGGCCAGCGCGATCTCGGCGTGCCGATCCCCGCCGAGGCGATCAAGGACTACGAAAAGGTCAAGGGGCTGATCGACCTCGCCGCGATCGCCAAGCGCGAGCGCGTGACGCTCCATGACGTCAAGGCCCGGATCGAGGAGTTTTCCGAGCTGGCGAAGCGGCAGTTCATTCATCTCGGGCTCACGAGCCGCGATCTCACGGAGAACGTGGAGCAATTGCAGGTTTTCCGCTCGTTGAAGCTGATCCAGTTCAAGGCGGCGGCGGCCCTGCTCGCCCTCGGACAGCAGGCCGAGGCGCATCGCGATCTCATGATCACGGGGCGCACGCACAACGTGCCGGCGCAGCCGACGACTTTCGGCAAACGGCTCGCGATGTTCGGCCAGGAATTGCTCATCGCCTTCACCCGGATCGAGGAACTGCTCAACCGCTATCCCGTCCGCGGGCTCAAGGGCGCCGTCGGCACCCAGCTCGATCAGCTCACGCTGCTCGGCGGCGACAGTGCCAAGGTGGATCAGCTCGAGGCCCGCGTGCTCAAGCACCTCGGGTTCCACGCCTCGCTGGACGCGGTCGGCCAGGTTTACCCGCGCAGCCTCGATTTCGAGGTGGTGAGCGCGCTGCACCAGCTCGGCGCCGCCGCGGCAAGCGGCGCGACGACGCTGCGCCTCATGGCGGGCGCGGGATTGCTGACGGAAGGTTTTCTGGATGGCCAGGTCGGCTCCTCCGCCATGCCCCACAAGGTCAACGCGCGCAACTGCGAGCGGATTTGCGGATTCTCGACCATTCTCAGCGGCTACGTCACGATGACGGGCGCGCTCGCCGGGCATCAGTGGAACGAAGGCGACGTCTCGTGCTCCGTCGTGCGGCGGGTTGCGCTGCCGGACGCATTTTTCGCGATCGACGGTCTGCTCGAAACCTATGCGACCGTGCTGCGGCAGCTGGAGGTTTTTCCGGCGGCGATTGGGGCGGAAAACGAGCGCAACCTCCCGTTCCTCGCCACGACGACGATTCTCATGGAGGCGGTCAAGCGGGGCGCCGGGCGCGAAACGGCCCACGAGGCGATCAAGGAACACTCGCTTGCGGCGGCAAAAGCGCTACGCTCGGGCGGCGGCGACGCCGACCTGCTCTCGCGCCTTGCCGGCGACAAACGCATCGGGCTCGGAAAGAAGGCGCTGCAGGCGATTCTCGCGGAGAACGCGCGGTTTGTCGGCGCGGCGCCACACCAGGTCGACGCCTTCCTCTCCGAGGTCAAGCCGCTCGCCCGAAAACACCGCGGCGCCGCGGAATACCAGCCGGGCCGGCTTTTGTAGGTCGGCGCCTGGGTGGGAAATTTGAGTTTGCCACCGCGCGCGGCGATCCGCTTCTTTGCACCTTCACGTTCGCGAACAACCTTTATCCACTCCCTCTCTCATGGCTGAACTCGTAGGAAATGTCTTGGTGGGCCAGTCCGGCGGCCCCACCTCCGTCATCAACGCCAGCGTCGCAGGCATCATCGCGGAAGCGCTGAACCACGAGTGCGTCGAGGAGATCTACGGTGCGCTTAACGGGGTGCTCGGCCTGCTGCAG
>JACQWL010000373.1 GCA_016209255.1 Verrucomicrobiota bacterium | reverse complement strand
GCGGCATACTGGAGGGCCAGACCTTCGACGAGTTTTCGGGCCTCGGCGTTTTTCTCGATATGATCGACGATGACACGTTCAAACAATTGCGCCTCCAGCGCGACCATGGAAGTGGTACTGGCCGTGACGTTGTCCATCGCCTTGTTCAGCCAGTCGAATACGCCGGCCAGCCCTTCGGTGGGCTTGACCGCGGTGCCGCCGGACAAGATGGCCGGGTAGGCCAGACCGACGAGCAACGCGGCGAACAGCGACGTGTCTTTCACTGCGCCGGTGCGGTCGAGAATCCAAAACAGTGCCAGCGGCAGGAGGAGATAGACGGTGAAAACCAACCAGATCGAACGCTGGCCCCATGCGTAAATGGATTTTTGTTTCAGGATCGTGAGACGCCCGAGCACTTGCACGCGCGCGCTGATGATCGCACAGCCCAAAACCACCAGATAGCAGGCGCGTGGATCCCAGTCGGGCGAGAAATCGAACATGGAGTGGTCCGGTCTGCCGGTCGGGATCGCCCGGCAACGCTTCAGCCTCTGAGCGCGATCTCGGCCATCGCCTGCCCCGAGGGTAGCGGGGCGATAAAAGCGTCCAGCAAACCTCGCTCCGACGCGAGCGAAAGCGAGCCACTCTGGATGGTCACCAGCTTTTGGTTGGCAAGTGTCGTGAGCGCTGTTCGCAGTTCATCGACAGTTTTTTCAGCCTTTACCTGACGTTTAATATCACGACCCCGCACCATGCCACGGTCGTAAATGACTCCGAGAACTTGTAGTTGGAAAGGATCGAGCTGCGGCATGGCAATAGTGTCCATGGTGTCCGACAAAAGGCAAGTACGGGGGAAGACGAGACGGCACGTTAGCGGAAGTGGCATCTGTGCCCACGTCCGCTCAATCATTGGACGGGACACGGCTGAATTCACCTTCCCGACTTGCGCCACGACGCCTTCCGGCTACATCGACCGCCTCGGCCGCGCCGGCGTCAGCGCGAAGGGCACTCAGGGCAATCGGACGGGGTAGCCAGAACACCTCGAGTCTTGAATCCTGACTGACCACGAAAATCAACCGGCGCTCCGGGGTCCGCTGTCAAGTTGCGGCATGACCCTGCCGGCGTGCCGCAGCACGGGCAACAGGTTGATGCCATCGGGCTGGTAGCTGGCGGGCAGGCGGGCGGACGCGGCGGCGAGAAACGTGGCAGCAAGGTCCATGGTGATCGCGGCCTGGTGGATGACCTGGTTGCGCGGCAGCGTTGCCGGCCAGCGCATGAGGCAGGGGACGCGAATACCGCCTTCCCAAAGGGTGGCCTTGTGGTGGAAGAGCGGGCGGTTGTCGGAAAGCCGTTTGCGGTCGGCGAACAGACGACCGAGGTCGAACCAGGGTTCACTGTGATAACCGGACTCCATCTGAAAACGACCGCGGCGACCAGCGAGGAGAGCGATCAATTGATCCTGCATGGGGTGGAGTCTGCCCGCGAATCGGTGCGACATGACCCCGACCGGCCGCTCCACGTCAGCCGCGCGACCGGCTGGATTGCGAGCGTGCCGGTGGGTCACCGTTTTCGTTGGCTGCGAGGCGCGGCTTTTTCGGGAAATCGAGCGCGCAGCCGCTGCGCCGCCTGACACATCCGGCTGAGCTTCTCGAAGGCTTCGTCGATTGTCGGCGGCTCGCCGCTGTCGGGCGCAAAGCCGCAGTCGGGATTGAGCGCGATCCGCGCCGGAGCGATCAGCTGCGCCCCGGCCGCCCCAAGGGTTTCCATCTCCTCGACCGTTTGAATCCTTTCGCCGCGGACGTCGACGACGCCCATCCCGACGCCGATATGTTCCGGCAACAGCTTCAGATCCTCCGGCACGCCGGTGCCGTGGTACGCAAACTCGATGTTGACCCGGTCGATCCGCGCGTCTTTCAGCCGCGGTCGAAAAATCCTGATGCCAGTAGCGGATGGCAATCAGGAAGGGGCTCGGAATCGCGAACTTGGTCAGGCGATGGGTGTGGCGGACGAGAAACTCGGCGTCCTTGTTCCACACCGGCCGGGTGGCGCTGATTCTCCGGACCACCACGTCGGTCATTTTGCTCTCACCGGCATGATGAAACGGGCGGATTCTTTCGAAGCCGCCAATCCGCCGGAGAAATTCGCCGACGTAGTGGGAGCGGCGCCACTCGCCGTCGCTGACCACATCGAGCCCGGCGAGTTCCTGAAGGCGGATGGCAAACCTGACAGCGTCGTCGAGTGCCGCCCGATATTGTGTCGCGGACAGGGTGTCCCTGCGCGCCAGCAATTCACGGACGACGAGGGGCCGGGGAAGCGACCCGATGACCTGCGTATGGAAGGGCGGCAGTTTTTGGGTTCGAGCGGTCTTCATGGGAGGGCGGACCTACCGGGTCCAGGGGCCGATCTTTCGCCGGGCCCTGGCGCGAGCGCAATACAAAGGGTATCCGTCCAAACGCCGGCCCCTCCCCTGGCACAAGCGGAGGCGGTTGCCCAAGCCCACTTCGCCGGTTCGGCGATATCGGAGGTGCAAGGTGAAACCGGACCCCCATCCCGAGCCCTGTCGAATCAAAGCGGTGATTTCGCGGCCTTGGTTTCGGCGCTGAAATAGAACGCCTGTTGCGCCCGCACCAGGACGGGCCGCCCCTGGTGCAACGCCGGTTCAAACCGCCACTGCTTGACGGCGTCCAGCGCTGACTCGGCAAAATCGCGCCCGGTGTGAGTTACGACGAGGACATCGGCGAGCTGGCCGGTGCGGTCGACATCCATCATCAGCGTGACTTCGCCATAAATTATTCCTTCGCTGAGGGGGCGGGCGGGAAAAGCGATGCGCACCCGCTGGCTGATTTTGCACGGCACGTGATCGTCGGGGAGACTGGCCGGTGGGGGCGCGGCGTGCGGCCACGAGCCCACGGCCAGGATCTTCAGAATCCAAACCCGCTGGTCGAAGCACATTTTCATGGCGCACCCGGAAGTGCCTCCAACGTAGACCGGTGGCGGGTGCGTGCTCCGCATCGGTTGGTTTTCATCCCGCACAATTTGTAACCTCGACCGGGCCGGCGGTGTAATCCATGAGAGTTCCCGCGCCGCACCCTCAAGAGCATTGCATTGAATTTGTCCGCTGCCGATATTTCGCCACCCGATTCCCCGGGTCAGACCGACCACCGTTTCATCGTCGAGACCGATCGCCTTTGCAAATCCTATGGCCGTCAGCAGGCGCTGGCCGATGTGACGCTCCAGGTACCGCCGGGAACCATCGGGCTCCTCGGGCCCAACGGCGCCGGCAAGAGCACCTTGATCAAGTGCCTGCTGAATCTCACCTCGCCCACGTCCGGCTCGGCCAGGGTTTTGGGGCGCGATATCCGGGTGTGGAATCGGGCCTCGCGCGAGAAGGTCGGCTACAGTCCCGAGCTGGATTCGCACATTTCCGGGATGGTGGGTTGCGAATACGTCACCTACTGCGGCCAGCTTTCGGGCATGTCCTTCCGCCACGCCCGCCAGCGCGCCCATGAGATTCTCGACCTCGTGGGCATGGGGCAGGAACGTTACCGGTCCATCGACACCTACTCCACCGGCATGCGTCAGCGGGCGAAGCTGGCGCAGGCCCTCGTCCACGATCCCGCGGTGATTTTTCTCGATGAGCCGACCAACGGGCTCGATCCCTCCGGCCGCGAGAACATCCTCCGGCTCATCGGCTCGCTCCGGCGCGAACTCGGCACCAGCGTCGTGATTTCCTCCCACCTGTTGCACGACATCGAGCGCATTTGCGATCGCGTGATCATCATCGCTCATGGCCGCCTGCTCGAACACGACAGCATCGAGGCGTTAAAGAACCGCCATCGCCGGATCGTCGAGCTGGCGCCGGCCGCCGAAACCGGGCGATACCTCGCCATGCTGACCCAGGCAGGCCTGGAGGTCGAGCGGCTGTCCAACGGGCGGCTCCGCGTCGAGTCCGCCTCCGATTCGATCGAATGGGTGCTCGAGCTGATGCGCACCCACAACCTCCCGCCCGCCGAAGTCGTGACCAACCCCAACGCCCTGCATGAGCTGTTCGTGCGGGCCCTGGCAATTGGTCCGAATCGCACCTAACGCTGGAGAAGCACTCTAAAGATGTCACCCAGCCTTGATCTGAGCCGCTGGCGCGAGGCGCCCAAGGGAGTGGGATATCGACGCTGGACGATTATTTCCTCCGGGCTGCGTCACCTGCTGCGCACGCGCCTGTTCATCACGCTGCTCTTTATGGCGTGGACCGCAGGGTTCCTGATCGCGGCCTTCGGCTTCCTGTTATCCCAATCGATCGCGACCGGCGGGTGGCTGGAAACCGCCGCGACCCACATGGGCCCGCGCGTCGAGGCCGTCGTCACAGCGATTGGCGGGTTTATCGTCCTTTTCCCTGACATCATCATCGGAGGATTCTTCACCCTGGTGTTCTGGCTGCATTCCTTCCTTGGACTGGGCCTCTGCCTGGTTGCCCTGACGGTGATGGTACCGCGGCTGATCGCCAGCGATCGCGCGAGCAATGCACTGACGATTTACCTGTCCCGCCCGCTGACGTCCGCCGACTATCTGCTCGGCAAGCTCGGGATGATTGTCGGCGTGCTGCTGTTGCTGTGGACCGGCCCGCTCGTGTTCGGGTGGGTGTTGGGCATGCTGTTGTCGCCGGACCGCGACTTCATCGTGTATTCGTTCCTGCCGTTCCTGCATGCGTTGACCTTCAACGGCATTGCCCTGGTCGTCCTCGCCGCGACCGCGCTGGGCGTGTCCGCCCTCAGTCGTACTTCGAGCCCGACCGTCATCCTCTGGATGGTGTTGTGGATCTTTGCCGGCGCCGTGGCGAAGTTTCCGCTGGCGCCGGTCTGGCTGCGCCGCGTGAGTTTCAGCCACAACTTGAGCGAGGTGCGGATGACGGTTTTCCGGCTGGACACCGCGCTGGCTGATGCGAGCGCGAGTCTTCCGCTCCTCACCGAGCAAATGGGCGACAGCTTGAGGAAGGCCGCCCTCAGCGCGCAGGCGCATGACTTCAACGGAGCCATGATGGGTCTGGGCGTCCTCACGGTCCTCTCTTCCGTCGTCTTCCTCCGCAAGCTCCGCCCCGAATGACTGCGATCGCCCAAGCCGAAAACGTGAGCCGGTTTTACGGGGTGATCCTCGGGCTCAATAATGTCACGTTCACGCTGCACCCCGGCATCACCGGCGTCGTTGGCCCGAACGGTGCGGGGAAGACCACGCTTTTCCGGCTGCTCACCGGTCAAATCAAACCGAGCTCCGGCACGCTCCAGGTGTTCGGCGGAAAGCCCTGGAGCAATCCCGCGGTGCAATCGCGGCTCGCTTATTGCCCCGAGAGCGAAACGGTGCCCGTGGCGCTGCGTCCGCTCGACTGGCTGATCGGACTCGGCATGATTTCGGGTTGCTCCGCGGGAGAAGCCCGTGACCGCGCGCGGGCGGCGCTGGAACGCGTGAAGCTGGCGCCGGAACACTGGAAGAAGGCCGTCACCGAACTCTCCAAGGGAATGAAGCAGCGGGTGAAACTCGCGCAATGCCTGCTGCACGCCCCCGAGCTGGTGATTCTCGACGAGCCGATGAACGGGCTCGATCCGATGGGCCGCGAGGATTTCGGCAATGTGTTGCGCCAACTCGCGCGCGACGGCGCCAGCATCCTCATCTCCAGCCACATTCTCCACGATCTCGAGGCGCTGTGCAGTGAATTCATCCTCCTGCGCTGGGGTCGCATTCCCCGCGCGAACCAGGACGCGGCTTCACCCGATGCCCGCAAGCGCTGGCCCGATGCCACCACGTTTCGCTGCGAATCCCCGGACCAGCTCGCGCGCTATTTTTTCGAGCAGCACCTGCTGCGCGGCTGCGAGATCGCCGCCGACTCCGGCCTGCTCCATGTCCGCTGGCGCGATGCCGATTGCTTTTACGGCCGCTTTCACCAGCACCTGTTGGACAGCCGGGTGCGGATCTTCGAAGTCCGCAGCACGGCCTCCTTCCTCGAAAAAGCGATTGCGCCGCCCGTCCTCGAGCGATGAACCCGACTGTCTGCACAAACTCGGCCGGACTCGTACGGCTGAACCCAGAAACGCGAGCGAAAGCCCGTTCACCACGAGGTGGACGGCGATCTCCGAGCGCCGATGGTCTGCGTCCACAGGAAGAACGCGCCCGGATGCGCCGGAGGCCGCACAGGGGCTTGTCCGCCTTTGGCGGATCGCGTTCCACCCCAATTCAACTGCATGATTCCGGCTCAGCCCGAGTATTGTTAACCCGCCGCGGGGAAAGCGGAACCGCCCGGCGCCCGACCGCCTTAGCGCCACTGCTCGCCCCAGCAGGGGGACACGAGCGGGAGGGTTTCGACACCCAATGCTAACTCCGATGACGAGTTCGTCTAAGTCTTCTCCTGTTCCCGCGGCGCGCGTCGCACCGAACGCCTGGCATGCGCTCGGCGGGATCTGGCGGCTCACCTTCCGGCGATTCCTCGCGCCCGGCTATTTGCTGGGTGTCGCCGGCCTGCTGGTCGTGCTCGCGGTGCCGCTGAATGCGATCATCCAGGTGAGCAACCCCAAGTTCTACTTTCAATGGACGTCCGGATTCTATCTGACGTTTCTCGTGCCGATCCTGGCTTTTCTCTCGGGCGCGGCAGGGATGCGCGACGAGATGAAACCGGAGGCAGTCGACTACGTTCTCACCCGTCCCGTGCGCCGGCCGCTCTTCTTGATTTTCAAGTTCCTGTCTCATCTGGTGTGCGTCCAGATAAGTTATCTCCTGGCTCTCGCGGTCGTGATCGCCGTCGGCCTTTTCCGGCACATCCCCCTGGTCTTGCCGGCGCTGCCGTGGTTGCTGCTCGGGCAGGTGCTCACGGTTACGGTTTTCGTCGCCTTCGGTTTTCTCTGCGGCGTGCTCTCCGCCCGCTACCTTGTCATCGGCCTCGTCTACGCCGGCGTCGTGGAGTTCGCCATCGGCAGTATTCCCACCCAGCTCAGCCGGCTGTCGATGACCCATCAGGTGAAAATGATGCTGCACCCCATGCTGGTTTGGTTCACTCCGGTGCTGAAGCCCGAGCAACCCGTCCTGACGTGCGTCGTGGTCCTGCTCGCCTTTTCCGTCACAATGGTCGCGGCGGCGGCGGCCGTATTCTCTTTTCTTCAACTAACCGGCTCACGACCGAATGAAGGGTGAGGAAAATTTCAGATGCCAAAATTGCAGACGCCAAAAAAGCTCCAAGCGTTCGGCACTCAGATTGAAAATTGACAAATGAAAATCTGAGATCTGGAATTTCGGACGACGGCGCGCGTCAATTGAGGCCATGAACCACGAGGTGGAAGCGAATCGACGAATCGCTGGACGAATGCGATCGACTCTGTCGCATCTTTGGCAAGTCCGTTGCCACGGCCAAAGGCAAGAGTCGCCCGCGCCGTGACGAGTCCTCTGGCGACGGCCCCAATTAGCGATTCTAGATTTTCAATCCTCAATTTTCAATCTGGGTATTCACAGCAAGGCTCACTGTTGCACGACGAAGATCGGAGGGCGCAACCGCCGTGCATTAGCGTCAATTAGCGAAGCTTAGCAGTTTATCTCTCGGCGCTTTTTCGGCTTATTTCACCGGCCCGTGTAACCCCGTCCCGATTTCAGGTGAATAACAGGAAGAACGTCATCCCTCTCATGAACATTGTCACCCGCTTCCTCGCGACGGCTTGTCTTCCTCTGCTTCCGCTTTGCCTGGCCCACGCCGCGTTCAATCCGGCCGTGGTCTCGGCGGAGGCGAAATGGGTCGCCTATGTCGACCTGAACAGCCTCCGCAACAGCACCCTGGGCAAGGAATTGATCGCCGCCGGCCAGAAACAGATCAACCTCGTCCCGGCGCTGGACCGCGGTGGCATCCCGTTCGATTTCGACCTCCTCCTCGCCACGATTGGCAATGTCACCGCCTACGGGACGAACTTCAGCCCGAAAGCCGAGGCGATCGATGGCGCGCTGATTATCGAGGGCACGGGCGACTTGCGGAAGATCGCCGAGGGCTGGGCCGCCCAGGCAACCCTCAATCCGTCGAACAAGATCAGCGAAGTCACCGGCCTGCCTTTCGACGCCTACTCGGTCGGCAAGGAAGTGTTTATCGGCTTCCCGATCGAGCCCATCATCCTCATCAGCAAATCGGCGGCGCATTTGGTCAAGGCCCGCGACGTGTTTCGCGGCCACCGCGCCTCGCTCGCACAGTCGTCGTCTTCCCCGCTGGCCCAACTGCTGGCGAAATCAGGCCCGGCCTACGCCATCTCGGCCAGCGTCGTGCCGTCGGATCAGATCCTATCCTCGGCGATTTCGGCCAGGGACCGGCAGACTCCGCAGGCCCGCCTCCTCGAGTTGGTTGAAACCGGCATGATCGCGATGGGCGAGGAACGTAACCGCACCTTTGTTCACGCGCAGTTGGTGGCCAAATCCGCCGATGTGGCCGGCAAACTCCTGAAAATTGTCCAGGGCCTGGTGGCCATGATCTCCCTGGCCGAAAACAATGACCGGCAACTGGCGGAATTTTTGGCCTCGGCCGTCGTCGAAAAGAAGGGTCAGACCGTCAGCATCGAGGTCGGCTATTCCAGCGATCGCCTGACCCAAATGCTCCAGAATGCACAGCAACATGTCGGCCAAAGAGCCCCGCCACCGAGCAAACCGGCGCCGGAGACGCCGAAGAATTTCGGAACGGTCGTGGCCGAATGGAAACTGGACCGGGCGCCCGCCAACGCCGAGCCAAGCGCCGCAGACCTCGCCGACCACACCATCGCGAATGTTCACCTCGCCACGGGATCGACGATCACGCTCAGCGGACAGCGCCACCCCGGCAGCCGCGGCCAGGCGTTCGGTAACGCCAGGATTGACCGGGTCGAAATCTTTCCGATGGCGGGCGGACCGGGACTCCGTTTTGAAGCTGAAAACATGAGGCTGCGGGGTTTCCACCGGTTCTCTGGTCCGGGCTATTCCATCATCCATAAAGCTCCGTATGCGTCCGGCGGACGAATGATCGGCACCAATGGGCAGTTCGCGATCGCCCAATTCGAGTTTCCCGGTGCCGACGGCGATTATATCGTCCATGTTCACTACATGGAGGAATCGACCGGAACAACCACCCTCGCCGTGAGTGTGAGGGACCCGGCTCCCGCCCCCGGCGCGAATTAGGGCGCGTTTTCAAAATGCTTTGTCATTCTGAGCGGTTTGATGCCGTAGCCCTGAGCGGAGCGAACGGGGAAGAATCCAGCAGGAGATGCGCGCCACACCAAGGGTGCGAGCGTCCAGGTAGATTCGTCGCTGCGCTGCCGATGAACTCCGGGTTGCCAGTTGTAGGAGCCTGCTTGCAGGCGATGCTCGGCGCGCGCCGAGGGACACGGCCACGAATCGCCTGCAAGCAGGCTCCTACCCCACGCTGCGTAAGGTTCATGGGCGGGGATTCGCCCAACGCAACCGCGATGGTGTTGGGTGTCAGAATGACCGAAAAAACACGCTTAGGAGACACGCCCCGCCCGCACCGGACAGTCCTTCGCATCCGATGACGACGCTATCCTTGCAGGCTCGCGCAGCCGGGATCCGCCCGCCCCTCGCGGAGACACCCATCGATGAGGCGGGCGTTGTCCGCGCAACGCTCGGCGCGAACCCGCACGCCTTCGACGACATCGTGCGCCTCCACAGCCGCCGGATTCACAATTTCCTGTATCAGATGACGCGTCATCTTCAGGACGCCGAGGACCTCACCCAGCAAACCTTCATCAAGGCGTTCCATAACCTCCATCGCTTCGATTGCAGCCGGCCGCTGATCAACTGGCTGCTGACGATTGCGCGTCGCACGGCTCTGAACCATTTCCGCTCCGCCAGGAAATGGGAGTCCGTGCCGGACGACCTTGCCTGCACCGATCCTTCGCCCGCCCGCAGCGCAGAAGACCATGACCAGGCCGAAAACCTCTGGGCGCGCGCGCGGCGGGTCCTTTCCCGACGCGAATTCGAGATCCTCTGGCTGCGATTCGCCGAAGAATTATCAACGGAAGACACCGCGCGCATCGCCGGTCTCACCCAAACGCATGTCAAAGTCCTGGTCTATCGCGCCCGCCAACAACTCGTGAAAGCCGACCCCTCGCCATGAACACGACCCCTTCGCTCCGTTCCCGCCTCGTCTGCCGCGCGGTCCGTCTCTGCTGCCTGTCGGGCCGCCCTGCCACCGGTAAACGCGCGCGGCACATCGAGGCTTGTGGCGATTGCCGGCAATATTTCAGCGCCTGCGACGAGCTGGAATCGGGCCTTCGGCGCGACGCCGCGCGATCCGCGCCGGCAGCCCCGGTCGGGCTCGAGCGCGGCATCATACAGGCGGTCCGGATGGCTCAACCGGTCCCCGCTCGACCCCGTTTTCGAATCGTTCCGGTTGCCGGTATTGCAATTGCCGCCGCCGCTGTGGCGATCGTGGCTCTTCGCCAGCCGCTTCGCGTCGATGATGCAGGGACGGCTGCAAACCCATCCGCCGAGGCATCCGCCCTGCTCGATGCGGTCGACTCGATTTCGGAGCAATGGTGGAATTCCGTGCTGCCATCGGCCACGACGGCGGTGCAAGACAACGCGCTGCGGCGCGAGCTCGACGCCGTTGTTGCGGACGCTCGCTCCGCCCTCGGTTTCCTCGCCCTCAATTTCTTGCCTTCTTCTCCTGGGAACGCAGCGCCCCAAGCGGCGCCGATCGGTGGAAAAGGATAGCGGAGTACTGCCGAAGGGATGGTCAAATGGGGTCAGCCTGTCGCATGCCCTGTTAGCTGATGCCGTTCAAAATCCTTGCCCGAGAACTCGGGGCTGACGTGTAAGGGCGCCAAAGGCCAAGTTGGAACCCCCCTCTGTCCGGCCAACGCGGCCGGCGGGCTTGACATCACTCGCCATAACGTCTCCATAACGAGCATGGAGACCCTCTCACCCACCGCGGCTCGCGTCAATCTGTCCTCGCTGCTCAAGCGCGCCATCAAAGGCGATGACATCGGCATCGTGTTCGACGGTGCCGTCGTGGCCCTGCGGCCGGTCGCCATCCACTCCGCCGACTACGCCTTGGCCGAGTATGGCATCACGCCGGACGAAATGCCGCGCATCGCCGCCCGGCTTTCCGTCCGCGCGGCGCGGGCCCGACGGGCGGGAAAATCTCGTCGGTTCCGCGGCAGCCTCGATGCCACCCTTGGAGCTTGAGCTCGATCCTGAGCTGCTCGCGCAGCTCCGCGCACTGACCAAGGCGGAGCGCGTGAAAATCGGCGCGCTCCACAACCGCATGCGCACCGCGTTCGGGCGGCCGCACGAACACCGCGGGCTCGGCGTGCGTTCGCTCGGCCACGGCGTCTTCGAATGCCGTCATGGCCTTGCGCAGCGACTGGTGTTTCAAGTCGAAGCGGGCGCGCTCTACGTCCATTTCATGGGCACCCACGACGAAGTCCGGCGCTTCCTCCGCAAACTCTAACGTCTGGCGTATTCGCTGCCTGCCCGGCATGCGGTAGGATAACCGGACATGTTCGCGCGCGCTGCTGGCCTCGCAGCCGACGGCGTGAATGGCCGGGAAGGCCGGGGCGCGCAAAGGGGTGGATTACCAGCCGGCGCGAATCATCTCGCCCCGGCATTTGTGCGCTGGGAGCAAGTTTCCGATTTGCGACTGATCCCCGGCGCATAGCGCGCGAAACGTCAGGCAACCACGTGCCGCTTCACGCGCCACTGTAAACGCCCGCTCGGGTTCGTCAGTGACCCGCTCCAAATGACCCCGGAGCGGAATTGTTGAAGGCCGCTCAATCCGCCCGCGCCTTGTAGTAGGCCGATTGGAGCCGGTCCCAGGAGAGCAGCACATTCTTTTTCCCGCTGTCCCACGTGGCCGCGGTCGCGTTGCCGAGGGCCTTGCTCTTCTCCTTGTAGTCGGCTTCGGAGTTCTTCAGCTCCTCCATCGCGGACTTGCGACTGGCGCTGGCCTTGGCCTCCGAATAATTGGCGCGCACTTCGCTCAGCTGCACATCCATCCTGGCCGCGAGTGCCTTCGCGTTGGCGCTGAAGTCATCGCGCTTGTCGAAAGTGTGGTCTTTCACGTTGTTCCAGGCTTTGGCCATCGCCTCCTTGGAGTCCTCGTAGGTGTCTTTCACGGCGGTGCTGACCTTCTGTTGCTCCTGTTTCGAGCACGCCGGGAAGGCGGCAAAAGCGAGCACACTGGCAACGAACGCGGCGGTGGTAATACGGTTGAATCGAATTTTGGAAATCTTCATTTATGTGGACGGGTTGAGTTGAAGGGCAGCCCAACCACTGCCGACGGGCGGAAGATGGAACGTGCTTGATACCATTGACCGGGATTTATCCGCCCGGTTCGCCGCGAACCACGTTTTTTCCGGACGGCGCCGGACGAAGTCCCAACAAGGCCCATTCAGTTCCGTGCCCTCAAATAGCGTCCAACGGCCAAAGCCCGTACCGGCTGCCTGGAAGTGGCTTGCGAGTGCGCACGAAAACCGCATGCCTCGGTTGCGACGAAAATTATCGTGATTGGCGCCGGAATCGCCGGGCTTGCCGCGGCGCGCGAAAACGTGAAATTCGATTTTTCGTTTCCACTCCCTGTGAACTCATGCCGTTTCGCTGTGCCCTCCCTCTGTGGCGAACGACCGAATCTGGGATGATGGCCGTAGCCGGAAAACGAAAATGCCTCCCGGCCGCGAAGGCGGGAGGCATTTCAAAAAACGCAGCCGGCTTATTTCTTCGGCAGTTTGATCTTCTGTCCGACTTTCAGCTTGCTGGAATCGACTCCGGGATTGACGGCAGCGATGTCAGCGGGCCTCAGGCCCTGCGCCGTGGCAATCTTTGAAAACGTGTCGCCTCCCTTGATGACGTACTCGCCGGGTCCGGCGACGACCGGCCCGCCGCCGCCCTTGGCCGCGACGGCCGCGGGCTTCTTGGCCGCTTCCTCCAGCTTCGTGAGTGCGCCCGAGAGGCGGGCAAGTTCCGGCCCGACCGTGTCAAAGGCGGTCTGGGTCGAACGTTGCAGCGCCGCCACGTCGTTTTTGGCTTTTTCGGCCGCGGCCGCGGCCGCGCCGGCCTGCCCCTCGATCGCGTCGACCTTGTCGACCTTGAGCTGGTGTTCGGCAACGGTCTTGTTGACCTTTGAAACTTGAACGAGGGCGAGGCCGCCGAGCAGCAGGCCGATCGCACCGACGATGATGCCGCCGACCGGAAGCATGCTGTTATTTTCGCGAGAAATAGTGTCCATGGGAGGAAGTTAGGGAGGCAGCACAAAGGCAATCCAAGGGTGACGCAAGAAGAGATTATTCCCTTCTGTCAAACGTGCAGCCCGCCGCATCGGCGCTGAACTTGGAGCCAGATTGCCCTTGGCCAAGGCTTCGGGGCCCGCGGGGCGAGGCGTCGCCAATGAGCATCGCATCGGGTCGCACCGGCCCGTGATAATAGGCCGAGAGCGACATTGACATGGCCGGCCTTCGGACAACCCCCCCTTCCGGTTCGGGGTGTAGCTTAGCCTGGTAGAGCCCGCCTCCGGCGGGTAAACGCCTGGCTTGCTCGCCGGCGGCGAGTTTGGGACTTCATTATGGTTTACGTTTACGTCCTTCGCAGTCTCGGAAAGGGCATCCGCTATGTCGGCATCACGGCGTCCCTTGGCTCGCGCCTCCGCACTCACGCGCGAGGCACGACCAAAGGTGGTCAGCAACTCGGGACGTTCCATCTCATCCACCGGGAGTCGTTCCCAACGTACGCGGAAGCGCGTGTCCGCGAAAGATTCCTGAAGTCCGGTCAGGGACGGGAATGGTTGGACGACAATTTTGGTTCCGCCGGAACGGCAGACCGTCATTGACATGGCCGGCCTTCGGACAACCCTCCCGCTTCCGGTTCGGGGTGTAGCTTAGCCTGGTAGAGCCCGCCTCCGGCGGGTAAACGCCTGGCTTGCTCGCCGGCGGCGAGTTTGGGACTTCTTTATGGTTTACGTTTACGTCCTCCGCAGACTCGGTAAGGGCATCCGCTATGTCGGCATCACGGCGTCCCTTGGCCCGCGCCTCCGCACTCACGCGCGAGGCACGACCAAAGGTGCTCAGCAACTCGGGACGTTCCATCTCATCCACCGGGAGGCGTTCCCATCGTACACGGAAGCGCGCGTCCGCGAAAAATTCCTGAAGTCCGGTCGGGGCCGGGAGTGGCTGGACGACAATTTCGGTTCCGCCGGAACGGCAGACCGTCATTGACACGGCGGGCGTTCGGGCAAGCCTCCCGCTTCCGGTTCGGGGTGTAGCTTAGCCTGGTAGAGCGCCTGGTTTGGGACCAGGAGGTCGTAGGTTCGAATCCTATCGCCCCGACCAATTGGCATTAATGCCGAAACCGCCGGCAACGGCGTTTGCGGCATTGCCGCCGCACCGGAAGCCGCGTTGGAATCGCGGAAATCATGAGCCGTCGAGACACGATGCGGGACCCGTGCTATTCGGGCATCCTCCTTGAAATCGGGCGCAAGCTCCACGAAGCGGATCGCCTCGCCGTCGCGCGCGGCCTGGCGTTGACGCACTCGAACATCCGCTCGCTGCTCGTCCGCGCCATCAACGAGGCGAACGGCGCGCAATGAGCAACGCCCCTTCACTCGGCGCCACGGTCGCTGCGCATCGTCCACCCGGTGCACCGGCGCGTGAAGCCAAGACGCTCGGCGAGATCGCGCACCGCTGGCGGGATGAACTGGCGCGCGTCTTGACGGAGATCGACGCCGAGGCGCTGGCGCTGGGTGCGGATGAGCTCGCCGAGCTGGCCGTGGCCATGTGCGAACTGGCGGAGGATTTGCACACGGACGGCGGTCTGTGGCGAGGGCTGGAGGCAGGCAATCGCGTGCTCTTCGACACGCCGTTGCCGTTGCTCTGGCGGACAGGTGACTCGCCACTCGCCCCGTTCGATGCGCGCCGATTCCAGTTCTTCCTGCACTCTGTCTGGCGGCATTTCAAACCGGACCGCATCATGTCGCCCATGCACCCTGGCTTCGTGGCCGTCGCGTGCCGGGCCGGGACGTTTTTCGCGGGGGCGTTTGCGGGACGCTCCCGCGCATCGTCGGTCACCGCATTTCTCGGGACCGCGAACGTCCGGGGTTGGGACGTCAAGCGCAAGCTCGTCTGGCTCGGGACCCACGGTTTTCTGTTTCGTTTCGCGCATGCTGACTACCTGGCTCGCAACCCACCGAAGGACGCGGACATCATCGGCACGACTGACGACTTCCTCTGTCAGGAATGCACCGCTTGGTCCGGCTTCGGCGCGCTCGATCTGCTCGCCGCGGTGCTGGACTTGCCAGAGGCAGACCGTGCGGCTTTGCGGGGCTGGCACGAGCGCCATGCGGCTTTTTACCGAGTCGACACGTTGCACACTCGGGGCGTGGAAATCGACACCATGGCAGTGGTGAATCTGATCAACGACCAGCCTTACTCCGTCCGCATGGAGATTCCGCGCGAACGCTGTCCCTTTGTACCAGGCTTAATGGTGTTTGGCAGCCTCGTGCCGTGGCGGGGCGAGTGGTATTGGTCCGGCGGGCAGAAGACTTACCCGCAGGTGCCGCCGGATTTTTCGGCGATCAAACGGTCCATGGTCGAAAAGAACGCCTCGATCGTATATCGCTATCGCCCCGACCTGGCGGAACGTGCGCGGCAAAGCGCCGCCAGGCACCACGCAGATTTCGTCCGGTTTTACGGCTCCGATTTCGCGGTGTTCGCCGACGGCCTCACCGCCGCGGCCGCGCAGCAGCGGCATTGGCGCGAGCAAGTCGAAGCCAAAATGGGGGCGGATACGCCGGCCTTTCTCGCAAAACACGGATTGGATCGCACCGGACCGAAACTATCCTGGCCGAAGAAACTAATCGAGTGCCGGCGCGGTGTGGCCGTGTTTTACCACGAGGGCGAGGGCGTCGAAATGATGGCCGATTTCGATGTATTGCGGAGTGCGCTCGGCAAGTCGCACGAGGCGTTGTCGGTCGATGAAGCCGATACCCTGCAGGCGTTCGTCGAGAGCTCCGCGATCAGTCCTGCGTTCGTGCAACGGGTGATTCGGGAGCATGGCAGCGCGGGAATCGCCGCGCTGTATTATCT
>JACQWL010000396.1 GCA_016209255.1 Verrucomicrobiota bacterium | reverse complement strand
CGATGTCGCCAGCGGCCAGTCGACACGCGTGGGCGACGCGAGCAGCCGTGGCTCGCAGCCCCGCTGGGCGCCCGACGGAAAGTCACTCGCCTACATTGGCACCGTTGGCGGAAAATCCGGCCTGATCATCTGCCGGGCCGACGGCTCCGCCCCCACGTGGATCACCGAAGTCCTCGGCACGAACAGCAGCGCGCTGACCAACACCGCGCTCGCGCTGGCGTGGTCGCCCGACTCGAAGACCTTGGCCTACGTCCACGCCACGCCGGGACCCGAAACCGCCGATGCGACGGGCGACCCGATGCTCATCACCCGCTTCCTCTACAAACCCACGCATACCGAGGGCGAGACCCGCTTCAATGACAACCGCCGGCTGCACATTTTTCTCCTCGATGTGGCGTCGGGCCGCACCCGGCAGCTCACCGACGGCGTGCACGACGAGCACTCGATCGACTGGTCGCCCGTCAGTGACGAGATCCTGTTCGTCTCCAATCGGGAGCCGGACGCCGACCAGTTCTTCAACAACGATCTCTTCAGCGTTCGGGCCGGCACGGGGGCGATCCGCCGCCTCACCACGACGGAGAACGCCGAGTACTGGCCGGTGTGGTCGCCCGACGGCCGCCGCATCGCGTATGAAGGAACCAAGCGCGGCCTGACCGATCTCGAGACCACGATGGAGGACACCCATGTGTGGGTGATGGACGCCGATGGCGGCAACCGGCGCGAGGTCGGCGCGAGCATCGACAACCGCCAGGGACCTCCGTCGTGGTCGGCGGATGGCCGCGCGCTTTTTTTCACCGTGCTGGAGCGGGGGCTCGCGCGGCTCTACCGCCTGCCGGCCGATGGCGGCACCGGCCAGGCGGTCGTCTCCGAGCGCGGGATCGTGGGCCAGTTCGACCTCGGGCCGGGCGATCGGATTGCGTATTTATTCACGAGCACGCGCGATTTGGCGCAGCTCCATCTCCTCGCGGGCGACGAGCGGAAGCCGCTGACCAACCTCAATGACGCGGTCCTCGCCGGCAAGACGTTCGCCGAGGTCGAGCCGCTCACCTTCGTGAGCAACGACAACCGTTTCAACGTCGAGGCGTTCCTCACGCGACCGGTCGGGCAGACGGCGGACTCGAAGCATCCGTTGATCGTGATGATTCACGGTGGGCCGCACGCCCAGCAGGGGCCGGCGTTCAATTTTCACAGCCAGATCTACGCCGCCCGCGGGTGGGCCACGCTCATGGTGAACTACCGCGGCTCCACCGGATACGGGCAGGCGTTCACCGATGCGGTGTTCCGCGACCAGAACGGCGACGAGGCGCAGGATGTGCTCTACGGCGTGAACGCGGCCATCCGGCGCAATCCGTGGATCGATCGCGACCGGCTCGGCCTCGAGGGCGGGAGCTACGGCGGACAACTCACCGCGTGGCTCATCACGCAGACGCACATCTTCAAGGCGGCGATTCCCAACCGGGCGATCATCAATCTGGTCAGCTATAATTACATGACATATTACAACCAGTACGAGGAGATGGAGTTTGGGCTGCGTCCGCACCAGGCAAACCTGATGGACGAACTCTGGAAGCGGTCGGCGCTCCGTTACGTCGCCCAAGTGAAGACGCCGACGCTCATCATCCACGGTGAAAACGACAGCGACGTTCCCATCGCCGAGGCCGAGCAATTCTACATTGCGCTGAAAGATGTGGGCGTCGAGACCGCGATGCTCCGCTACCCGCGCGAAGGCCATGGCCTGCGCGAGCCCAAGCACCTGGTCGACAGCATCGATCGCTCGATGGCATGGTACGAGCGCCACTTTCCGCCGCGGGCGCGGTAATTTCCTCGCGGAAATTCCCGTCTTCCAGAATCTGTCGATCTGCTGACCATGGCAGTCACCGCAAAATCCACCGCCCCGGTACGCGACTACGCGTGGGCCGAATACCTGGATTGCATGGAGGGCTTCGACCGGCCCGACGCACGCGCCGCCCTGCACGGAAAGAAGGCCCTGCTGGCCGGAGTGTCGCTCTGTGCCGGCATCGCCTTGGTCGCCATGGCGGTCACTCAACTGCCGCTCTGGCCGTTCACGCTTGCCGGTGGACGGCATCCGCTCGAGCCGGTGATGCTCGCGATTCTCCTGGGCATGGTGGTCGGAAATGCCGGCGTGCCGCTCCAACCCCTCCAGGCCGGCATCAAGCTCGTCGCCCGCAAGGTGCTGGCGATCGGCATCGTCCTGCTCGGTGCGCGGCTGAATTTTCTCGATGTCCTCCGGGTGGGGATGAGCGGCATCGTGCTCACGCTCGTGGAAGTGGGCCTTGCGCTGGCCATCATGGTGCTGTTGACCCGATGGCTTGGGCTCTCGACCAGGCTCGGCACGCTCATCGGCGTGGGCACGGCCATCTGTGGCGGGACGGCCATTGTCGCCACCGCGCCGGTCATCGAGGCCGATGAAAAGGACGTCGTCTTCAGCGTCGCG
Organism: Verrucomicrobiota bacterium; assembly: GCA_016209255.1. GTDB lineage: Bacteria > Verrucomicrobiota > Verrucomicrobiia > Opitutales > Opitutaceae > ER46. The sequence continues at coordinate 25,517 of JACQWL010000396.1, read as the reverse complement.
ACCGTCACGTTGCTGGGTCTGGTCGCGATGGTGGTGCTGCCGTTCGTCGCGCACCTGCTGGCGATGGGCGAAAAAGATTTCGGCCTCTGGGCGGGACTGGCGATTCACCAGACGCCGCAGGTGATCGCGTCCGGCTTTGCCTTCGGCGAACGCGCGGGCGAAACCGCCACGGTCGTCAAGCTGGCGAGAGTCTGCCTGCTCGCGCCCGTCGTGTTTTTTGTCGGGCTGTGGTATGCGCGCACCCGGCCGGGGATGGCGGCGCACAAGATTCACCGCCGGAACCTTTTTCCGGTCTTCGTGCTCGGTTTCCTGGCGATGGCCCTGGCGCGTTCTCTTGGTCTCCTGCCTGCGCTGACGGTTCAGCTGGCCGACGGTTCGCTCTTCGGCGCGCACGATTGGAGAGTCAATCTGCCCCAGGCCGCGCAACGGATCTCCGAATACTGTATTGTGGCCAGCATGGCGGCGGTCGGACTGGAGACGAAATTCAGCGCCCTGCGGCGGACGGGGCTGCAGCCGTTCTTCGCCGGCCTCATCGCTTCCGTCGTCATCGCCCTCGCCCTGCTCATGCTGATCCGCTAGCCCAGCAGTGCGTTGACGATCGCGTTGAGAATGCCGATCAGCGCCGCGCCGGAAATCAGGCCCGCGCAGATCGGCTCGCAGCATTCGAGGCGATTTCGGCCGTCATGCCGCCGGTCATCAGGTTGGTCGCCGGGTTTGAGCGGTCGACCGCGCCGATCGTAAACTGGGTGATCTTGCTCAACGCGCCGGTGGGCGTCCACGAGGTGAGGGCCATCGAGTTCGTGCAGATAATCGTCAGGACGAAAATGAGCGGCAACGCGAAGAGCGCGAGATGCCACGGCACGCCGAAAAAGCGATGGGTCAGCCAGACCGCGGCCACGCTCAGCACGGGCACGCCGGCGAAGGAAATCCACAGCGGGAGCTCGATATGGCGCAGCGGGTCGTCGCCGGCGGCGACGTCGCGCTTCTTGCCAAACACCATCTGCCAGGCGCTGCGGAAGATTTCCGGTTTGGCAAACAACGCGACCAGCGAGCCCACCACCAGCGATCTTTTTGGGCACGGGTCCACGTGCGCGTTTGTTCCTCGGTCAGTTGCAGCAGCGGCATGGGTGGAAGAAAGTCCGGCGAGGCTGTGGCGGGGCCGACGAAAGGCGAGTCTGCCTTTCGGCCGGCCGCCCGAAAAATTCGCCTTGGTTGCGCGGGGGGCAGCGCGCAAGCTGGCTCCGCGCATGAAATCCGCCCTGATCTTCGTCCAACGGCATGTGCTGCCCGCCGTCGTTTTTTTCGGTCTCGCCCTGGCGCTGGCCCAGACCGACTGGCTGCAGCGGTTTGAGAATATCACGCTCGACCTGAGGACCCGCTGGCGGACGCGCTTCCAGCCGCAAGCGGATCCGGCGATCGTCATTCTTGGGATCGACGATAACAGTTTGAAAATCTTCGACCGCTGGCCGTGGCCCCGGCGCGTCCACGGGCAGATGCTCTACGCGGTGGCGCAGGCGAAACCCGGCGTCGTCGCTTGGGACATCCTGTTCACCGAACCGTCGGAGCAGGACCTTTCGATTGTCGCGGGCGCGAAACAAATGCCGGGAAAAGTCATCTTCGCGGCCTATTCTTCGGACGAGCCGGCGGACCCGGCGGCGGCGGCGACCCCGGTGCCGGACCGCCCGGAGGCAATCGCGCGGATCGAGGGCGATCCGACGAGGATCTACTCGGCGGTCAGCGCGCTGCTGCCGGTCGCGCCGCTGCGCGCGGCGGGACTTACGGCTTTTGTGGATACGCCGGCGGGCCCGGACGGCGTGCGGCGGGTGGCGCCGATGCTGGTGCGGGTGCAGGATCGCGTCTATCCGAGCCTTTCGTTGCAGACGGTGCTGCGTTACTGGGATTTGACGGTGGCGGACGTGCGCGTCCGGGTGGGCGACGCGATTTACGTCGAGGGGGCGAAGGTGCGCCGGCGCATCCCGATCGACGCGAGCGGCGGGTATCTCGTGAACTACCGCCGTTCCATCGCCGGCTTCAACGTCCTCAGCTACTCGACCGTCGTGACGGATTTCACGCAGCGTTACCTGCAGAAGCAGGATCTCAAGGTGCCCGATGTGGCGGGAAAAATCCTGCTGGTGGGGCAGATGTCCACCGGGCTCTCGGACAACGGGCCGACGCCCTTCTCGCCCGAGACGCCGCTGGTGCTGGTTCACGCCAACGTGGTCGAAAACATCCTGCGCGAGGATTACGCGCGGCACTTGCCGGAGATTCCCGTATGGCTGGGCGGGATGGGCGTGGGCGTCGCGGGCCTGGCAGTGCTGGGGCGCCGGAAATTGAAATTGATCGAGCACGCCGGGTTTGCGCTCGGACTTCCCCTGGCCTTCGTGGCGGTGGCGATCTGGGCGTGGATCTCGTTCAGCGTGGCGGTGCCGGTGGTGTGGCCGTTGCTGGGCTTCGCCGGACTCGAGGTATTCGAAATTTCACGACGTCTGCTCGCCGAGCAGCGGGCAAAGGAGCAGATCAAGGGCATGTTTGGCACCTACATCTCGCCGGCGTTGGTGAACCGCATGGTGGAATCGGGCGAGGCCCCGCGCCTGGGCGGTCACGAGGACGAAATCACGGCGTATTTCAGCGACATCCAGGGCTTTTCTTCCTTCTCCGAAAAACTGCCGCCGGACCGGCTGGTGGAGTTGATGAATGAATACCTCACGGTCTGCACCGACATCGTGCAGGAAGAGGGCGGCACACTCGACAAGTACATCGGCGATGCGGTGGTGGCCATGTTTGGCGCGCCGCTCGCGTTGCCGGATCACGCCTACCGGGCCTGCGTGGCCTCGCAGCGGGTGCAGCAAAACCTCGGTATCCTGCGCGAGAAATGGCAGAATGAGGGTGAAAGATGGCCCCAGATTGTCGGGCGAATGCAGTCGCGCATCGGTTTGAACTCCGGGCTTTGCACCATCGGCAACATGGGCAGCCGCACCCGCTTCAATTACACGATGATGGGCGACAATGTGAACCTGGCGGCGCGGATGGAATCGGGTGCAAAAAGCTGGGGCGTGTATTCCATGTGCACGGATGCGACCAAACTGGCCTGCGAGAAACACGGCGGCGATCGGTTGGTTTTCCGGCCGCTGGGCAGGATTGTCGTGAAAGGGCGGTCCCAGGCGGTGCCGATCTTCGAGATCACGGGGCTCAGGGAGTTGGTGAACCCGTCCACCCACGAGTGTCTCGCCGTTTTCGCCCAGGGTCTCGAATGCTACTATGCGCGCGACTGGACCGGCGCGCTGGCGAAGTTTCGGCAGAGTGCCGAGCTGGAGCCGAACCTTCCCGGAAAAACGCCCGGGGTGAGTGCGAATCCATCCCTGGTTTACCTGGAAATCACGGCTCATTGGCAGAACGAGCCTCCGCCAGATAACTGGAGTGGCGAATACGTGATGAAAGAAAAATGAGTCCGCCCGGCCGCGAGATTGCGATCGGGGCGGTTTTTTGCGCGGAAAGACCGGCGTGTGAACGCGCCCGAAGTCGAAATCCGGGTGTGACGGCGCGCGAATTTTTAGTTGCAATCCATTGCCAGTAGCAGTGATCTCCTGCGCGCCCCTTCTCACTCTTCCGGCCTCAGCCTCATTCAGAACAGGGTTTAATTCCGCAGTGCCGCGACTTTAATCGAACATGAACTCCTTAAAACGACTGCTTTTTGTTTCTGTATCGGCGCTCGGCGCGTCTCTTTTTGCCGCGAGTGCTCTCGCTCAAGACGCCAAGATCATAAAAATTGTTGGCGAGGGCTCGGCCACGGTTACGCACCGAGGTGCGGCACCCGCTGCCGCTACGGAAGGAATGGCGGTTTTGCTGAATGACGAGATTGTCACCGGCGCCGGCGTGGAAGTGTATGTCCAGGCCTACGTGGGCGCGGTCGCGACGATTAAGCAAAACAGCCGGGTCGTCGTTTCGGCACTCGCCGCCAGCCTGGCGGAACTCGATCTTCGCGCGGGCAACATTGTCTCCCAACTCGATCCCGCGAAACGCGCCACTCACAACTATGGCGTGCGTACGCCCAAGGGTGTCGCTGCTGCCCGTGGCACGGTCTATACGGTCACCGTGGATAGTGTAACCTTCACGGTCACTACGTTTCCCTTGACCGGCCAAGTTCAAATTTCAGCGCCTAACCAACCCTTGGTCACACTCAGTCAAGGCACCGTGTCGGTATCGACCGTTAATAATGGTGCCCCGACGACGGCGGCGGCACTGGTTGGAAACCCCGTGGCCCTTGCGGCGGTGAATCAGGCTGCCACCGTCGCGGTCGCTTCGATCGCCGTGGTGGCGTCGAATCCCGGGGGTGCGTTCACCGCAAGTGCGCCAACCGCAAGCGCGGAACTCGCAACTACGATGGCGACGGTCGTAACCAGTGCTCCGGGTGCGGTCGCCACGGCGGCCGCCTCGGCCTCGGCTGCGGCGCCGAGTCAGGCCGCTGCAGTTGTCACTGCCGCGGTGAACGCGGCGGCGACTGCGACAGGCGGGACCACTGCGACGGTGACCGCACTCGCGCAGCAGGTCACGCAAGCCGCCGCGCAAGGTGCGGCACAGGGCGCCGCCCAGCAGGCCGCAACTGCCGCCGCCGCTGCTCCGACCGCCACCGCCGCCACCGTTGCCGCCGCGGCCGCAACGGCCGCACAAGCTGTCACGCAGCAGGTCGCAAGTGCGTCGGCCCAAGCCACCGTTGCAGCGGTCACGACGACCGCCACCGCGGCGGCCGCCACATCAGGTGTCACCGTCGCGCAGGCGGTCCAGCAGGCTACCGCGACCGTCGCAGCAGCCTCCTCGGCCGGTGCGACACAAGGTGTCGCCCAGGCGGTTGTGACCTCGACGGCGGGGAAGGCGATTGCAGTCACCGCAAACGCCGCGACCCAGGCAGTTGGTGCCACCGTCGCCTCAGCTGCCGCCTCAGGTGCGGCGACCGGTGCCGCTACGGCGGCCACGACGGTCGCGGCGGCGGCGCCGGGTGCCACCGCGACCACGATTGCGGCTGCTGCCACTGTTGCTGCCCAGGCGGCCTCGCAAGGCGCCGCCCAGGGAGCAACGCAAGTCATGACGACCGCTGCTGGCCCCAACGCGAACCCCAACCAGATAGCTGCAATCGTAACCGCCGCCTCGTCGGCTGCAGCCTCCGGTGCCGCCCAAGGTGCGACCCAGGCGGTGACGACGGCCGCCCAGGGTACGGGCGGTACTGTGAGTGTGACCGCTGCGGCGACCGCTGCGGCGACCACGACGGCCCAGGCGGCAGCCTCAGGTGCGTCCCAAGGCGCAACGCAGGCCGTTGCCGTCACCAATCCCGGCCAGGTTTCCAATGCCGCATCTGCGGCCGCGCAAGGCGCGTCGGCGGGCGCCGCGCAGGGTGCAACGCAGGCGGCGGCGACGGCTGCGGGAACGGCTGCGGGTGGCAGCGCGGCTAATCAGGCGTCTGCGGCGGCTGCGGCTGCGCAGACGATCGCCGCAACGGTAGCGACGAGCGCCTCGACTGGTGCGGCAACGGGTGCCACTCAGGCTGCGGTTGCTTCTGGAGTCACAGGTAATGCGGTTCAAGGGGTCGCGAATAGCGTCGCTCAGGCCTCCGCCGCCGGCGCCGCGCAGGGTGCGACCGCCGCCGCCTCGACGACCGCCTCGACGGCCGCCTCAACGGCCGCCATAGCTGCGGGTCAAGGTGCGACCCAGGCGGCAGCAGCCGGCGCGGCGGCCAGCCAGGCGGCGGCCGGAACCGTGGCGCAGACTGTTGCCAACTCTGCTGCCACCGGTGCGACGCAAGGAACCCTGCAGGGCGCCGCGAACGCAGGCGGAACTGCCGTCGCCAACGCCATAAATACAACCGCCATCTCAAATACTGCGGCCCAGGGTGCAGGGCAGGGAGCGAGTGTAGCGCCGGGTCAGGTTACGGTCACGGCCCCGGTTGCTGTCACCCCGACCACGCCGCCGCCGACGGTGGTGACGCCGCCGCCCACCACGCCCGTGACGCCCGTGACCCCGATCGATCCCTCGATCAATGTCAGCCCGGCGGGACGGGGTCCCTGATTAAGGTTCGCCATCTTTTCCAAAAGCGCCGGCCAAAAGCCGGCGCTTTTTTTGTGCCCGGAGCGGCGCCGATGCGGAGGCGGACGCCACCCGCGCCCGGTCACTCCAGGAACGAGGCCTGCCGCGGTGCTTTTGCTGCCCGGCTGGCGGCTTCTTCTGCCGGCGTGGCGTTGAGGTGGCGCGGTGGCTTCGATGCCTTGGTCGCGACCGCCGCTTCGCGGTCGGCGACGATGCGATCACAGATTTGGTGAAGGTGCAGGCGCAACCATTGCGCCGTGCTCGAATCCGCTCGATAGTCGGCCGGACCGTAGCCGTGGATTCGTCCGGATTGCAGCAGGCGATCGTTCTGTTCGAACTCCGCCGGTTTGCCCGGGTTGTACACCGCATACGCGCGGCCGCCGCCCTTCTTGACGACCGAGAAACACGGCACGTCGCTCGGACCATCGGCAACATAGATCATGTTCTGGACCGGAATGCGGCGATCCTCGGCCGCCATCTTCGAGTTTACGTCGATGGCCGGGTTCTTGTTCGTCCCCTTGTTGATTTCGAAAATTGCGCGGGTCTTCGTGGTATTGTCGATGACCATGCCGATCTGTGCGATCTCCGCCGTCGCCTCGATGGAAAGCTCCTTCTGCTGCAGGAAGCCGGGTTGCAGCGGGTTTTCGACGAACTCGCAGGCCCAGATGCCGTCCACGTGCCCGGCGATCGCGCTGCCGCGGATCATCGGCGCAATCCCGGTGCTGACGATGTAGTGTTCGACGGAAATGTCGTGCTCGAGATATTTGGGCTTTTCGCGGGCGTAGGACTTGGCCCGGTCAAAAAACTCCGGCAGACCAGGGTAGAATTCGATGTCGGCCCCGCATTCGAACAAAATCCGGTTGTTCAGGCCACCGAGCGGCCCGGCGAGCACGTAGGTCAGCAAATGGTTCAGGTAGGCGATCTCCGGCGAAAGGTGGTAGCCGCGCTTCTTGTAGTGCTCGGCCAGCATGTTCGTCTCCTGCCAGAAGCCGGCCTCGTCGAGGCCGTACCGGCGGAAAAGGGGCGCCTGCATGTAATCCGGGATTAACGTCTTGTCGAAATCCCAGATGCACGCGATGGTGTTTTGAGTGAAGAGTGTCGTGGCCATTGCAAATCGATTCCGCTAGGCGAACCCGCCTCGCGCAGAGATTGCCCTCATCCGTAGCGCAACGGGCGGCCCGCGCAATTCGCAAATCGCCGCACACCCTCCTTCTTGAATTCATGGACGAACTTCCCGACCTGGCCCCGTTTCAGCGCCGCCTCGACGAACTCGGGGCGCAGATGGCCGAGCCGTCTTTCTACGCGAATCCCCGCCGGGCCGCGGACGTGATGCGCGAACACCAGAAACTGGTGCAGCTCGCGGCGGATTATCACGCTCACGAACGGATGGAGCGCGAGATTCGGGAAGCGCTTGCGCTTGGCCGGGACCCGGCGACGGACGCCGACATGCGCGAACTCGCGGCCGGCGAGCTGCCGGATCTCGAGCGGCGGCGTCAGGAACTGCGGCAGGCCATCCTTCTCGCGATGATCCCACCCGATCCGACCGATTCGCGCAACACCGTGATGGAGATTCGCGCCGGCACCGGCGGCGACGAGGCGAGCTTGTTTGCGGCGGAGTTGTTCCGGCTCTACTCGAAATACGCCGATTCGCGGGGCTGGAGAATCCAGCCGATCAGCAGCAGCATGTCCGAGCGCGGCGGCTTCAAGGAGGTCATTTTTCTCATCACGGGATCCGACGTCTACAAGCAACTCAAGTTCGAGAGCGGAGTGCATCGCGTGCAGCGGGTGCCCATCACCGAGGCGAGCGGCCGCATCCATACCTCGACCGTGACGGTCGCGGTCCTGCCGGAAGCCGAGGAGGTGGATGTGCAGATCGATCCGCAGGATCTCGAGATCACGGTCACACGGGCGAGCGGTCCGGGTGGGCAGGGTGTGAACACCACCGATTCCGCGGTGCAGATTTGCCACAAGCCCACGGGCCTCATCGTCACGTGCGCCGACGAGCGATCCCAGCTCAAGAACAAGGCGAAGGCCCTCACCGTGCTGCGTTCGCGGCTGCTGAAACGGCGCGAGGACGACGAGCGGGCCAGGTACGCGGCAACGCGTCGGAGCCAGATCGGCTCGGGCGATCGCAGCGAACGGATCCGCACCTATAATTTTCCGCAGAACCGGCTCACGGATCACCGGATCGGGCTGACGCTCCACAGCCTGCCCCATGTGATGGAGGGCAACATCGCTCCCATCGTCGCGGCGCTGCAGAAGGCGGATTATGAGGAAAAGCTCGCGGCACTCACCGGCCACGATTTTGCGCCGGCCCGGGGCGCGTCCGCGGGTGAGGACTGAGATGCTTACGGTCCTCGAAATCATCAAGAAAACGACCGACTTTCTGGCCGGCAAAGGGATCGAATCGCCCCGGTTGAACGCGGAGCTGCTGATTGGCCATGCGCTCGGATTGAAGCGCATGCAACTCTACCTGCAGTTCGAGCGCCCGTTGGCGGAAACGGAACTCGAGAGAATCCGCCCGCTCGTACGGCGGCGGGGCCAGCATGAACCCATCCAGTATATCATGGGCGAAATGGAATTCCACGGGCTCAGGCTGAAAGTGGACCGGCGGGCGCTCATCCCGCGTCCGGAAACGGAACAACTGGTCGAACATGTCGTCGCGGCCTGCGACCCGCCACCGGCGAGCGTGCTGGACCTCGGCACCGGCAGCGGGGCGATTGCCCTGGCGCTGGCGCGCGCCTTCCCCGCCGCGACCGTCACCGCGGCCGACCTCAGCAATGACGCCCTGGCACTGGCGGGGGAAAACGCTTTTGCGACGGATTTGGCGGGGCGGATAACGTTCATCCGGTCGGACTGGTTCGCCGCCGTGCCCGCCGGCCCATTCGAACTCATCGTTTCGAATCCGCCCTACCTGTCGGCGGAGGAGACCGCGCGGGCGCCGCTGGAAGTCCGCGGTTTCGAACCGGCCCAGGCGTTAGCCGCGGCGGATGACGGACTCGCGGACCTGCGCCGGATCATCGAAGGCGCCCCGCGCTTTCTTGCGCCCGGCGGACTCCTCGCCCTCGAGACCGGCATGGCCCAGCACGCGCCGTTGCTCGAGATCGCCGCCGCTGCCGGCCTGGTGCAGGCCGAATCGCGGCGGGATTTGGCGGGCCGCGATCGCTTTATCCTCGCGAGGGCCTGACGAAAACGGGTTCGGGCTTCCTGTCCCTCACCCGCCGGAGGCGGCGGTGAGGGGCGGGCGATTGCTGGCCCATTGCTCGCGGTTGCCGCCCAGGTCAATCGCATCGCTGACGACGCGGAGCGTTTCCCGCAAGTGAACGTCCGCCTTGACGTAGGTTTCGTTCTCGCCCGCATCGGGGCCGAAGTCCTCGTCGTCGTCCCCGGCGTCTTTTTTCGGCGCCTTGATTCGTGGCGCCGGTGGCGGCCCGAGATAAAATGGTTTGAACGGAAAATCGTTTTTCGCGATCCGTTCCTTTTCCTGCTTCATCTCCTTGCGAAACGCATCGTCGTCCGCCTTTTGTTTTTTCCGTTGTTCAAGGTTGACGGAGATCAGCTTCTGCTCCTGTCGCGCCTTGAACCAATCGACGTTGCGTTTGAGATAGGTGAACTCCTCGAGTTTCCCCTGCCGTTCCAGACTCGCCTGACGCAAGGGCGCGAGGACCTTGGGCTCGAGCGGTTCGCCGTCGAAGAAACTCGTCTTGATCTGGTCCCACACCAGCGCATGCGGCAGGTCGGCCTCGCCGATGTTGGGGATATGGTCGGTGATGGACGGCAGCACGATGTCCGGCACCACGCCCTTGAGTTGCGTCGAAGCGCCGCTCGGCAAATAGTATTTCTGAATCGTGAACTTGGCGGCGCCGGTCTTCTGCGGCGACAGGGCGAGGGCGCGGGAAAGTTGCTTCATTTCCACGACTTGTTGCACCGAGCCCTTGCCGTGTGTCGAACTGTCGCCGATGACGATTGCCCGGCCGTAATTCTGCAGTGCGCCGGCGACAATCTCGGAGGCCGACGCACTGAAGCGGTCGACCAGGACCGCGAGCGGACCCGCGTACGCGATCTTCGGGTTCTTATCGTCGTCGACCTGGATCTCGCCGTTGTAATGTTTCACCTGCACGATCGGACCCTGCCGGATGAAAAGCCCGGCGAGTTCGATGGCCTCGCTGAGGTAGCCGCCTCCATTGTGCCGGAGGTCGAGGACGAGCCCTTGCACGCCCTCCTTTTTGAGCTGCTCAATCAGGCGGGCGACGTCCTTGGACGCGGTGGTCTTTTCGCCATCGGTGTCGCCGTCTTCCGCCGGCCCATAGAATGCGGGCAGGGTGATCACGCCGATGGGCTGCATCTTGTCGTCCTTGCCGGGGAGTTGAAAAACGGCGGCGCGCGCCCGGGCGGAATTGAGCTTCACGACATCGCGGGTGATGACGATTTCGCGCCGGGCTGAGGCGTCAGTGGCGTCGGCCGGCTGGACGATCAGATGCACCTGGGTGCCTTTCTGGCCGCGAATCATGTCCACGATCTTGCGCAGCTTCAGGCCGATAATCTCGACCGGCTCCCGGCCCGTCTGTGCGACCGAGATTATTTTGTCATTGGGCTTCAGTTCGCGCCCGACGTCGGCCGGCCCACCGGGCACGATTTCCTTGACGATGCAGGTATCGTCGTCGAGTCCGAGCAACGCGCCGATGCCCACCAGTTGCAGCTTCATTTGGATGCCGAAGTCCTCGAACGTGGCGGCGGAGAAATAGGTGGAATGGGGGTCGTAAAGCCGCGCGATTGCCGAGAGATAAAGCTCCGCCAAATCGGTGCCCTCGATCTCGCCGACGTTTTTCAACATCCGTTCGTAACGTTTGTGCACGATCGTTTTCGCCTCCTCCGGCGTCTTCTTGTTGAGGATCTCCCCGATGAGTTCGAATTTCAGCCGCTTGCGCCAGAGTTCGTCGGCGGCGGCCGGGCTGGAGGGCCACTCGGACTTGGAGCGGTCGGCGCGATAGGTCTCGCTGGCAGTCAGATCGAGGTCCTTCTTCAGCTCCTCGAAAATCCACGCGATCCGATTCTCGACGCGAGTCTCGTAGAGATAAAAGATGTCGTAGGCGGCGTTGATGTTGCCGAGAAACGCCGCATTGTAGTAGACGTTCTTGCCGTGCTCCTCGGCAAACTTGATCTTGTCGGAGTTTAGGAAGAACAGGCGCTGCTGGTCGAGGTCGTCCATGTAGTCGGGGATGACCTGGGCATAGTCCGCCGCCCGTACCGCATCATGGTTGTAGTGCGCCTGCTCGAGCAGCCCGATCAAGGTGGTCGCTTCCTTGGCCAGCGTCGTGGTGGTCGAAAACACCTTGCGGTCGTTGGCGGCATATCCGATGGCAGCTGCGAAGAGGAGAACGACGGCCAGGCCGGCCGGCCGAAGAATGACGGGGACGCGAATCATGGTGGGTTTTTTAGATGCCAATCAAATTCAGATGTTTCACGAATGTGCCAAGGGCGCTGCTATTCAAAATCGTGGGAAAAAGAGGAAAACAGGACAGGAGTGCTCGCGTGGGGCAAAGCGAAAAAATCACCGCCGGCTGAGCAGATCCTTTGCTTCGTCGAGCACGCGCTTCTCCTGAGGCGTGAGCGAGCCAAATCCATCGCTGTTGATCTTGTCGAGGATGCGGTCGACCTCGGCGCGGAGGTCTTCGCGTGAGCCGCCGGTATTGGCCGGGAAGACGGGCTTGGTGGCGGGAGGTTTCTTCACCCGCTTCATCCATCGCGGGAGTTCAATCTCGGCGCTTTGCTCTGCCCCGAGGAACCAGTGCGCGTCGTGAAAAAATCGGTAATATAGAAACCCGGTGACCATGCCGCCCACGTGCGCGGAGCTGGCGGTAAACATGTTGAATGGAAGGGCGGCCCCGTGAATTTCGTAGAAAAGGAGCCCAAACAAATCGAGGCCCGCGAGCCCGTAGGCGAGGTGCTTCGGCTTGAGCGTCACGGGAAACAGGAAGAACAACAGAAAGTTAAGCTCCTGGTTGGGGAAAAAGCAGGCGAAGAGGATCAAGAGCGCCAGAACAGGGGCGGTGGCACCGATATGCATGTCTCCGCCACCAAACCGCCAATGTACCGCCGTCCACGCCAGACCGCCGATGACGGTTGCGGCGGCGAAAAGCCCCAGAAACCGGCGGGGACCGAGCATGGGCAACAACTCCCGCCCGAGAAAATAGAGCGCGAACAGGTTGACGATGATATGGAAGATGAAGCGCGAGTCGTGGAGGATCGGATGGGTGAAAAGCGTCCAAACTCGCCCGGCCTGCAGTCCGGGAATCGTCAGGCCGAGAAACCGGTAGATGAGCTGCTCGCCGTTGAACCAGGGGGAGCCCAGCACGACTTGAAGCACAAAACTGGCGATGAGCGCGGAGATCAGCCAGGTGAGCACAGACGTCCTCTCCCGCGGGTAGTCCTCGCGCATGTAGGGCCGGTTCGAGAGCATTGGCCAGACCTTAGTAGTGTGGGCGGCAAACACAAGCCGCCTCCAGCAAATGATTGCCGGGCAGCCGGTCGGGTTTGAACTCGAAAGTTCAGGGTCGGATTCGCGCGTGCGTTGCAAGCGAAAGTCCCGGTTCTGACCGTCTGCCAAAGCTGCGCCTACCGCTGCAACCACCTGCAAGACGTCGGATTTTTCCGGCACGAAGTGCCGGTTTAGGGAGTTTGTCGGCGGGTAACGGGCGCATGCAGCATCGGGTCAAAATCACTCGCGCCGTCCTTTTCGCGAAAGAGGACAAACTCCCTTCGGAGCCCGCTTGACAGTGACTTCAATTATTCTCTTTGTGCCTCGATTTATGGCGAACAAAGCTGACAAATGGGCTCCCAATGCTCCCGGTAAGTTCTACGTCGATCAGCAGTGCATCGACTGCGATCTCTGTCGGGAGACGGCGCCATCTTTTTTTACCCGGAATGACGAAGGTGGCTACTCGTTCGTCCACAAACAGCCGACGGCCGAGGAAGAAATCGCGCAGTGCATGGAAGCCTTGGAAGGCTGCCCGGTCGAAGCCATCGGCAACGATGGCGACGAGTAATCCGGCCGGGTCCCGCCACCCTCGCCGCGCGGCGGCCAGGTCCCGCCGTTCCGAGTCGTTTCCTGCCTGCCCAAGCCGTAACAATTCAGTCGAACGCACTTTTCATTCGTAAGGACGAGAACTGAAAGGTGGACGGCGCCCGGCCGCCTTCGCCAATCCGCCGAAGGCGGACAAGGGCTTGCTCGTCCTCCGGCGAGCTTCGGCGCGCCATTTGACCACAGCCACGTCGCAGCCCGAAGGGCGAAGACGGGAGGTCGCCGTCCACCGTTTGGGGTTCGTCGGTTTACCTTCAAGGTGGAGGCCGACGGCATGGATCCGGCAAAGACGCTTGTTAAGTTGAGTGCTTAGAATTCCAAACAGCAGGCTTGTTTTAGGCGAATCCCCTGCTAGCGGTTCGGGGTGATGAAAGCTGCGATCGCGATGGCTTGCGCCCTGTTGCCCCTCACGGTTCGGGCGCAGGGCACCGTCACCCTGCCGAAGGTCACGGTGCATTCGCCGCGCGTGGCGAACCAGACGCCGGCCGGCGCGTTCGCGATGCCGGTGTCGGCGCTCCGTTTCGAGCCGCAGGTCGACCTCCACGCGCGCAATCTCGCCGAAGGACAGGCCGACGTGACCATTCGCGGCGGAATATTCGAAAACACAGGATTCAAGCTGGGCGCCAGCACCACACTCGATCCGCAGACCGGGCACTACTTCGCGGAAATTCCCGTCGCGCCGGCGATGCTTTCCGCGCCGGAGATTGTGACGGGCGCGGATCTCGCGCTGAGTGCGACCAACTCGACGGCCGGTGCCGTGGCCTATGGCTGGCGGCCGGTGCGGACAACCGGCGCGGCTTCGCTGGCAGTTGGAACCCACGACCTGCGGCGCGCGGAGATCTATCAGGGGTTTTCGAGCGGTGCTCGCGTTGGTGGTCTGCGGCTCGCGGCGGACGTGGCGGCGGCGCATTCGGAGTCCGAGGGGTCGATCGCCTTGGGTGACCATCGTTTTGAGCGGGTCAATTTGCGCCTGCAGCTTGCGGGGACGGCGGCGCAAACCGACCTGTTCGCGGGCTACCAGGCGAAGTTCTTCGGCTGGCCGAATCTCTACACCCCGTTCAATTCAAACGAGACGGAGAATCTGCAGACCGTCCTGGTCGCCTTGAATCACCGCGCGGATCTGGGCGGCGGGGATTTTTTCGAGGCCGGAGCCTCGTATCGACGCAACAAGGACGACTACGCGTTCAACCGCTTCGCGGCGGTTGGCGCGGTGCATCCGTTTCAACACACGACGTGGGTGAGAGGCGCGGCGGTGAGCGGCCGGCGAACGGTTGGAGAACTGGCGTTGCAGGTGCGCGCCGAGGTGCTGGCGGACGAGCTGCGGTCGACATCGCTGACCTTCGGGCGTTTTCATGCGCGCACCGTGACCAGATTCGGTTTCGTGCCGGAGAAAACCTGGAACGCGACCGACGGGAGTCGAACGACCGTCAAGGCCGGCGCGACCCACGACGACACGAATCGCGGTGGAGCGGCGCTCTCGCCGGTCTTCGAAATCGCGCGGGCGTTTCCGGCCGCGACACTGCGGCGAATTTACGCCAGCTACACGCAGACGACACAGATTCCGACCTATACGGCGCTCAACTCGAGCGCCGCGGCGGGACTTTTCCGCGGCAACCCGAACCTCGGCCGCGAAACCAGCCGGAACTTCGAGATCGGGGCGAGCGGTGCGATCGCGGGCTGGTCCGGGCAGGCGGCGGTCTTCTGGCGTCGCGACGATGCGCTGGTGGACTGGACGTTTCGCCGCGGCGTGACGGCGCGGGCGGCCAACCCGGTCGACATCGGAATTGGCGGGTTCGAGGCCGTGGCGCGGCGGTCCTGGCCGGCCGGCGATGTCGTGCTCGGCTATACGGCGCTGTCCAAGGATGCCGATTATCGCGGTGCGGCGGTGGATGCGAGTTTCTACGCGCTCAATTATGCCCGGCACCGGTTCACCGCGGCTTTCACCTTTCGCCTTGGCCACGGCATCGAACTGCGCCTGGACAACGTCGCGCGCGTGCAGGCCGCCAATCTGCTCCGGGTCACCGGGGGGAACGAGACGATCGTGAGCTCCGCCGGCCTGGCGTACCGGCCGGGTGCGATGCGCGGGCTCGAGATTTCGCTGCAAATCGACAATCTGTGGGACTCCGATTTTCAGGAGGTCCCGGCGGTCCCGGCCGCACGGCGGCAGGTTTCGGCGGGCGCGGCCTACGCGTGGTAGGGATTGCGATTTGACTTTCGCGGACCACCGGCGGTTTTTGCGCGCATGGCCGCCAACCCGTTCCTCGATCCTGACTTTCATATCCGCTGGTCGCAACTCGAGCCGGAGCGGATCGGGCCCGCGATCGAGGAAGCGCTCGCCCGCGCGCAACGCGCGATCGACGCGATCGCAACCCGCGATCTCGGGACGCTGACCTACGAAAACACGTTCCTCGCGCTGGAGGACGCCACCGAGGAACTCAACGTGGCCTGGGGCAAGGTCACCCATCTGCAGTCCGTCGCCGATGCGCCGGCGCTGCGCGAGGCACACAACGCGATGCTGCCGAAAGTTTCGGCGTTTCAAGCGGGCATTCCGTTGAACGCGGCGCTGTGGGACCGGCTGAAGACGTTTTCCGCTTCAGCCGCGGGACGGAGGATAACCGGTGTGCACCGGCGCTTCATCGATGAAACGGTCAAGGAGTTTCGCCTGGCCGGTGCGGACCTGCCGCCGGAGAAACGGGCCCGACTCGAGGCCCTGCAGAGCGAACTCGCGCAACTCACCCAGAAATACTCCGAGAATGTCCTCGATGCCACCAATGCGTGGCAGCTCGTGATCGAGGATGAACACCGGCTCGCGGGCCTGCCGGCGCACGCCCGGGCGGCGGCGCGCCGGAGCGCCGAGGCGAAGGGTCTCACCGGCTGGCGCTTCACGCTGCATATGCCATCACAGGAGCCGTTCATGACGTATCTCGAGGACGGCGACTTGCGCCGTGAGATGTGGACCGCCGCGGCCGCGCTGGGCGCAAGACAACCGCACGATAATACGGCGCTCATCGGCCGCATCCTGACCCTGCGCGCGGAAAAGGCGGCGCTGCTCGGAAAACCGCAGTTCGCGGATCTTGTGCTTGAACGCCGGATGGCAAAATCCGGCGCACGCGCCCTCGCGTTTATCGAGGAGATGCAAGGCCGCGCCGCGGCGGCGTTCGCGCGCGAATGCCGGGAACTGGAGGAATTCAAAGCGCAGCAATGCGGCGGGCCGGCGGCGCCGCTGGCGCCATGGGAGGTGGCGTTCTGGGCGGAGAAGCTGCGGAAATCGCGCCACGATTTCGATGAGGAGGTGTTGCGGCCGTATTTTCCGATGAACCGCGTGATCGCCGGCCTCTTCGAGCTGGCCCGGCGGGTTTTCGGTCTGCGCATCGTCGAGCGGGCGGCGGGCGAGGTCGAGACGTGGCACGCGGAGGCGAAGTACTACGATCTGTTCGATCGCAGCGACCGGCACCTGGGCTCGTTCTACACCGACTGGCATCCGCGCGAGTCGAAGCGCGGCGGGGCCTGGATGAATTACCTGATCACCGGCGGTCCCGGGCCGGGCGGCCCGCCTTCGCCGGAAGGCTCGGGCGCGGCCAGGCGGCGGGCTCCCCACCTCGGCCTGATTTGCGGGAACATGACGCCACCGACCGAGGGTGGGCCGGCCCTGCTGGCGCGGCGCGAAGTGGAAACGATCTTTCACGAGTTCGGCCATTTGCTACACCACCTGCTCGGAGAGGTGGAAATCAAGTCGCTCAACGGCGTGAATGTCGCCTGGGACTTCGTCGAACTGCCGTCGCAGATCATGGAGAACTGGTGCTGGGAACGGGAGAGTCTCGATCTCTTCGCGCGGCACCATGAAACCGGCGCGACCCTTCCGGATGCGATCTTCGCGAAAATGGTGGCGGCGAAAAATTTTCGCTCGGCTTGCGCGATGATGCGCCAGGTCGCGCTTGCCCGGATGGATCTTGCGCTCCACACGCGGACGGCCGAGTTCGCCGGCGAAGCCGACGTGGAGCCAAAGGTGCGCGCCGCGATTGCCGAATGTCTCATGTCGACCCAGCCGCCGGCGCCGACGATCGTGAAACGTTTCACGCATATTTTCGCCAACCCCGTGGGTTATGCCGCGGGCTATTATTCGTACAAGTGGGCCGAGGTGCTCGAGGCCGACGCGTTCACGCGCTTCAAGCGGGAGGGCGTTTTAAGTCCGGTCGTCGGCGCCGAGTTGGTCGAGAAGATCTTGAGCCGGGGGAATTCGGCCGATCCGGCGGAGTTGTTTCGGGCTTTCATGGGCCGGGATCCCGACCCCAACGCGCTCCTGGTGCGCGCGGGGCTGGCCTGAGGGTAGGAGCCTGCTTACCGGCGATGGAAAACTCACGGTGGTCGAATCGCCTGCAAGCAGGCTCCTACAAGAGTGATGCAGAAATAGTTCGCACTTCGCGCCGCGCATGCGCAACAAATCGCGCACGATGATTATCGCCGACATTGCCAGAATTCCGGGTCGGACATTTCCGGCGCGCCGCTGGACCCGCGGCATGGTGGGCCAGGCCGGCCAGCCCATTTCCGCGAAGGGTTTTGCCATGGGCTACGTTGTCCTCGAGCCGAACGGCGGCCAGGTGCCATGGCACAATCAGGAGCAAGAGGAAGTTTACATGGTGTTGCAGGGGCGGGGTGAAATTTGCGTCGGGACGGAGCGGCAGGAGATTGTGGCGGGCCAGGCCGTCTTCCTGCCGCCGACCGTGTTTCACCAGCTCACGAACACCGGCGAAGCGCCGCTGCACATGATGTATATTTATTGTCCGGGCGGGGATGTCGCGCACTGGCGGCAGGAGCTGGACGGCACACTGCCGCCGGCGGGGGTGGGTGGCATTCCGCCGCTCCCGGCCGGCGCGCAGCCGCAGTGCACGAAGAAACCTGAGTAGGGCAGGTCTGTGACCTGCCCGGGGTCAGGTCGAAGACCTGACCTACTTTCGCGGGCGCGCCTTTCTTTTCGTCTCTGCCCGGGCTGTCGTCATGTTCGCGGCGCTGCTCAACGACCCGACGAACAACGCACCTCTGTTTTAAGCGGCACGCGTGGACATGCGGTGGCAGGCTCCCGCCTTCCCCTCATTCAAGCCGAAGAACACCCGCAGATCCGGATTGGCGAAAATTAGCGTGGATTAGCGGTGCAAACCCGTTTTCGATTTCGTCCCTTCACTCGCACATGGTCACGCACAAAATCGGTATCATCATGAACGGCGTCACCGGACGCATGGGCACGAACCAGCACCTGCTGCGTTCGATCAAGGCCATCATCGATCAAGGCGGCATCAAACTCGGGGATGCCGAGACGATCCTGCCCGACCCCATCCTCGTGGGGCGAAATGAAGCGAAGCTCGCGGCGCTCGCGGCGCGGGCCGGCGTGAAACGTTTCACGACGAATCTCGACGCCACCCTGGCCGACCCGGCGAACCAGGTGTACTTCGACGCCACGCTTACGGGGCAGCGACCGATCGGGGTGAGGAAGGCGATCGCGGCCCGGAAACACGTTTACTGCGAGAAACCCACGGCGACGACTTCGGGGGAGGCGCTGGCGCTGGCGAAGGAGGTCGCGGCGGCGGGGCTGAAGAACGGAGTCGTGCAGGACAAGCTCTGGCTCCCCGGGATGTTGAAATTGAAATACCTCGTCGACACCGGATTCTTCGGCCGGATTCTTTCGGTGCGCGGTGAGTTCGGCTACTGGGTGTTCACGGGCGAACATGAGAAGCTGCAACGTCCCTCCTGGAACTATCGCAAGGAGGACGACGGGGGCATCATCGTCGACATGCTCTGTCACTGGCAGTACCTGATTCAGAATCTTTTTGGAAACATCAAATCGGTTTCGTGTCTCGGCGCCACGCACATCCCGCAGCGTTGGGACGAGGCCGGGAAGCCCTACAAGGGCACGGCCGACGACTCGGCCTACGCGACGTTCGAACTGCAAAACGGGATCATTTGCAGTTTCAATTCGTCGTGGTGCGTGCGCGTTCGGCGCGACGACCTGCTCACCCTGCAGGTCGACGGCACGCACGGCACGGCGGTGGCGGGACTGCGCAATTGCGTGGCCCAGCATCTCTCCGCGACGCCGCGCTGCGTCTGGAATCCCGACATCGACAGCCCGATCAAATTCCTCGATGGCTGGACCACGGTGCCGAACCAGGAGAACTACGACAATGCGTTCAAGGTGCAGTGGGAGCTGTTCCTCCGGCATGTCGTCAAGGGCGACGCGTTTCCCTGGACGTTGTTCGAGGGGGCGAAGGGGGTGCAGCTCGCCGAAGTCGGGCTCAAGTCGTGGGCCGAACGGCGCTGGCTCGACGTGCCGCCGCTGGGCTGACGCGGACGGCAAGCGCGTCCGGCGTGCCTTTTTCGGGCGCCATTTCCGGTGCGGCGCGCCACGGGCAGGTTGCGACCCAAGGGGCGGCGCTTCTTGGAAAAGTTTTGCCTCGTTTCCAATCCACGCGATTTGCGCTGGCAAATTGCGAGTTTTTGGTAAGGTGTGCGGCGTGTCGGGCAACCGGCGCCATCGCTTTCAACCTTTCAACCTTTCAACCGCCTTCATCCATGAACACTGCTGTCTTCCTCGCCGCCCTGCCCGGTTCGTTTCTCTCTCCGGGTGTCCTGATGGTCATGATCGTCATCGTGATGATCCTCTCGCTGTATGCGCAGTTCCGCGTCTCGAGCGTCTACAACAAGAATGCAAAGATCCCCTCACGCGGCAGAATCACCGGCCGCGAGGCGGCGGAAGCCGTCATGTCCCGCGCCGGCGTTGCGGACGTGGAGATTGACGAGACGGAAGGGCATCTCACCGATCACTACGACCCGATCAACAAGCGGCTGGTGCTGTCTTCGGAGAATTATCACGGAACGAGCCTTGCCGCCCTCGGCGTGGCGGCGCATGAAGCGGGCCACGCGATTCAGCACAAGATTGGGTACTCCATGCTGCACCTCCGCATGGCGCTCGTGCCGGCAACGAACATCGTCTCGCGGGTGTTGCCCGTGATCATGGTGGTCGGTTTCATGTTTGCCCGCGGTTTGAGCGGAATGTTGCTGGACGTCGCGATCCTCTGCTACGCCGTGCTCACGCTGTTCCAGCTCGTCACCCTGCCGGTCGAGTTCGATGCGAGCCGGAGGGCAAAGGTGCAGTTGGTCGAACTCGGGATTATCGATCGCGACGAAATGCCCGGGGTCGAGCAGACGCTCAGCGCTGCCGCGCTCACCTACGTGGCGGCATTCATCAGCTCGTTGCTGTATCTGTTGTACCTGTTCTCGTCGCGCCGCGACTGAGCCGCACGCGGGGCTGGCCCCGGGTCCTTTGTTTTGGCTTCGTAAGTTGTAGGCAGCCCGCTTGCGGGCGCGGTCTGAGCGCGAGCAAGCTCGCTGCCTACGGTTTCGCGGGTTACGCGACCAAAGCAAAAGACCTTGAGAGCTGGCGTCTGAAACGAAACCGGACGGGGCGCTCGTCCGGTCGGCCTTGAAATGATACGCTTCGGACCCTCGTGCGAGTCCCGGCCGCGTCTCGGGCAGCCCGGGCCGGAATTCCCGGTGACGCCAGCGCGGCCGAAAGCCTATTTCACGAGCACCGGTGCGGCCCGGATCCCGCTCTGGGCGCGCTCGGCCTTCGCCTTCGGCATCGCGTCCATCAACTGGATGATGCGCTCCGGGTTGGTGGGGTGGGTCGATAAAAACGCCCCTGGCCCCGGGCCGCTGGCCGATTCCGCATCGAGTGCTTCCAGCACCTTCACGGCTTCCTCGGGATCATAACCCGCGCGCGCCATATACATCAGCCCAATGTAGTCGGCTTCCTTTTCTTTTTTCCGATCGAACGCCAGGCCACCGACAGTCGTGGTGATGCCGTAGGCCTGGCTGAGCGCATTGACGGTGAGCCCCGATGCGCCGCCGGCGAGCCCTCCGATCATGCCAACCGTGCCGATGGTGCCGACCGCCAGTTCCTGCGACAGCTTTTCGTGAACGTGCTTGGCGGTGACATGGGCGATTTCATGGGCGATGACCGACGCCAGCTGGTCGTCATTCTTGGCGATCTTGAAAAGCCCGGTGAACACGCCGACTTTCCCACCCGCCATCGCGAAGGCGTTGATTTGCGGCACGTCGAAGACGACGAACTCCCACTCGGCATCGGGCATGTCCCAAAAGACGACTTTGGAGATTCGTTCGCCCACCCGCCTGAGCTGGTCGTTTAACGCCCGGTCGCGCGACAACTTGTACTGGCGCTTCATGTCATCGAACATCGCGATGCTCATCTTCGTGACGTCCTTGTCGTCAACCAGGTTGATGGCATGCCGGCCGGTGACCGGCACGGCGTAGCAGCCGGCGAGGAGGAGCGCTGTGCAGGCGGCGAGGGAGAATCGAATGGGCACGTTCATGGCAGATCGAGCTGGGGCGCCGGCATCAAGATACTTCGCGGCGAGCGGTTGGCAAGCGCTCCGGCTGCGTCGTGCGACCGTTCAGCCGGGGAATGGGTCCCATTTTTTCAGAATGACCTTTGCAATTTGGCGGGATAGGCGCATCATAAACTCACCCAGGGACTCGATCGTTTACTGAACGCCCGTCCTCTACGTTCGTCTAACTGGCGCGATTCCCCACATTCAGCATTCAGCAACTTCCGCCCCGACTAACCAACATGGCAGAGGAAAACGAAATTACATCCGACAAGAAGCACCGCATCATTCACTGGAACCCCGATGCAGGCCATGAGCAGGTGAGTCGCCGCTGGACGTGGAAACGCGTCCTCGGGTGGACGGTCGGCGGTTTTTTCGGCCTGCTCTTCGCCGCTGGCATTGCCATTCGCGCCGCCAAGCTCGTGCTGGGCCCGGACGTTTTCAGGCCGCGCGCCCAACAGGCCGCGGGTGCGCCCAACGCCGCGGATGCGAGTTCGGCGTTCATCAGCCAGGCGAAAGCCGAGCAAGCCCACGAACTTGCCTCGAAATCACTGCTCGAGTTGCGCCGGATGCCGCAGGATCACCCCGTCCAGTTGCAGCAGCTCATCGTGATGCAGAAGACGTTCGACGACGGCGAGGCGTTGCTCGCCAGCCACGAGTACGCCAGGGCGTTTGTCGTGTTCGACGCGCTGAGTCGCGACATGGATGCATTCGGTAAGAATGTTAAGATCAAGGGAGAGGTGAAGCAGGCGTACGATGCCATCTTGCTTCGGATGAAAGATTTGGAGATCGCAAGGGATCTGGCACCAGGTTCGCTCGAAGCCGCATACGAGGCGGCGAGCGCCGGCCGGCAATTGGTTAATGACGGTAATTTCACCGGAGCCAAGAAGGTCTTCGATCGGGGTTCGGCCGAACTCAAGAAAGCGGAACAGGCGCTAAGCGACTACGTTCGTGAAAACCTGCTGCAAGGCCAGAAGGCCCTGGCGAAGGGGCAGCGCGAGGAGGCGCGCAAGGCATTCCAGGCGGCGCTCGAGAAGGCAGCCGGCAATGAACAGGCACTTCAGGGTCTAAAGCGGTCGGAAAACATCGATCGCGTTTATGCGCTGATCCGCCAGGGCGAAAACCTCGAGAAACAGGGCCAGTTCGCCCAGGCGGCGGAATCGTACCAGAAGGCGTTTGCGCTCGACGGCTTTTCCGCGGTCGCCCAGGAAGGACAAGCCCGGGCGGCTCGCCTGGAGAAAGAAACGAAATTTGCCACGGCGAAAACGGCCGCGGATGCAGCGTTCAAGGCCAAGGATTGGGCGAAGGTCGTCACCGAGGCGGAAAACGCGTTGCGCGTCTACCCGCAGAAGCCTGAAGTCCAGGCGATGTTGAAATCCGCCCGCGAGAACGCACACAAGGAAGCGGTGCAAAAGGCTCTTGCCAAGGGTTACGCCTACGAAAACCAGCACCAGTGGAAGGAGGCGCGCGATGCCTACAACGAGACGCTGCGGCTCGAGCCGGAGCAAGCCGACGCGAAGGAAGGTTATATCCGCACCGGCGCGGTGATCCGGGCATTGTTGCAATACGAGAAATACGTCGAAAACGCCGAACAACTGGCCAACAAGAACGAGTTCCAAGCCGCGATCCGCATGTTCAACAACGCGATGGCCGTTAAGCCGGCCTATCTCGTCAATAGCGACCGCGTACAGCAGCTCCATGCGCTGCTCATGTCGCAGAACCAGCCCGTCGAAGTGACGTTCAGGTCGGATGGCAAGACTTGGGTGCAGATTTCGAATTTCCGCATGCTCGGGCAGATCGAGAGCGTCTCAGTCAAGATTCTGCCCGGCGATTACGAGGTGATCGGCCGCCGCAAGGGCTACCGCGATGTGCAGATGCTACTCCAGGTGCGGAACGGTACCCCGCCACCTGTTGTCACGGTTATGTGCCAGGTGGCCTCCGGAAAAATCTGACCGTCTCCATGATTCCACGTTCCGCCCGACACGGCTTGATTCCAATCGTCTTCGCGGTTCTCGCCGCGGGCGTGTCAGCCCGCGCACAGGATCCGCGAACTCGCAGCGCACCGGAAACCAGCCGGACCTCGATCGGTTCCGCGGCCCAGCGCGGCACGCGGACTGCGCCGGCGCGCGGTGTGCTTCCGGATCCGGTACTGCTCGACGGTTCGACGCAGGCGGCGGAGAAGCGCCCGGAGTACGGTATGCTTGGCGACTTCGAATTACCCGGGGACGAGAACGTGCGCGACGGCAAGGTCGGCGGTTCGCAGAATGGCTCGGAGAACGGTGAGCAGAGTGAAAAGCAGGGCGGCGGCGGCGCAACCGCCCAGTCGCAGGCGCAGCCGGGCGGCAAAGGGGATCAGCAGCCGGATGCGGCGGCCAAGCAGGGCGGTGGTGCGGAAGGCGCGCAGGATAAGGCCGGCCAGATCGGCGCGGGCGGCCCGATCGCAGGGCAGGGCGATCCAAACGCGAAAGCCGAGGGGATGCAGGTAAAGGATCTTCAGGGCGAAAACGCGGGTGCCGGCGGCGAAACCGGCCAAAAACCGCAACAGATGGCGATCGGCGATTCTGCGATGCGGATAAAGCCCGTCCCGAATGCCCCGAGCGTCGTGGGGGCCCAGCCCGCGGGCCAGACGCAGCAGATGGAGAAGGCCATCGGCCGGGGCGCTGTCTCCCCGTCCGGCAACAATACCAACAAGGGGGCCGAAAAAGGCCGGGTCATGCCGTCCGGACTCTAATATTTCATTCCTGCGACTCCGCACTGTGAAGACCCTTCGCCACTTTCTCCTGTTGTCATCGCTGGTTGCGACACTTCCGCTCCTGCGCGCAAAGACCGTGATCTATCCGGTCGAGGCCATCGACGATCTTTGGACTCTTGCTGCCGAGGATTTCAGGCAGCGCTACGGCGGAATCAACATCACCGGGCTCGGGCCAAATGACGAAGGGTGGTATGTCCGTTACCGGCACGAGAATCTCACCTACCTTTTCGGGCCGGTCAGCGACCGCGAGGAAGCCCGAAGAAAGAAGTGGGAAATGGAGGCGGTGCGCGACGCGGCGATTCGAAACCGACCGACGCTGAGCAGCAGCCTCGTGGATTTCGTGCGGTTCACGTATTCCGGCGCCTACGGCAAGGCCGGTAACTCGCCCTACGGCGGTGCCGGTGCCGCGCGGATTTCGAATGACGGCAAGAGCGGCCCGGACGGCGACATGGATGGCGATGGCATTCCGAACAGCAAGGACGACGATATGGACGGCGACGGAATTTCCAACGCGCAGGACACCGACATGGACGGGGACGGCATTGCCAACGAGAAAGACGATTACATGTATGGCGCCGATCCCGCGAAAGGCGGGGCGAACGGCGAAGGCGGCCTGGCCAAGGATGGCTCAGAAAAGGGCGGTGCCGGCAAGGATGGCAGCGGATTGGCTGGCGGAGACGGCGACAAGCAGGGTTCGGGTGAAGGAGCCAAACTGGCGGGGCTCGGCGACGGCGATCAGGCGGGCGGCCAGACTGGAAGCAAGGGAGGCCAGCAGGGAATGCAGTCTGGGGACGGCACGAGCGCGGGAAGTGCCGGAGGCCAGCAGGGCACGGCCGGCCAGAAGGGACGTCAGGTCGCGTCCAATCAACGGGGCGGCCAGCAGGGATCTCAAAGCGGCCAGTCGGGTCAGCAGAGCGGCCAGTCCGGTCAGCAAAGCGGCCAGTCGGGCCAGCAGAGTGGGCAGCAGCAGGGTGGAGGCGGCTCTTCCGGCCAGGCCGGGCAGCCTGGGCAACCGGGGCAACCTAGTCAGGGCAGCAGTGGCAATCCGATAAACCTGCTCGCTGCGTTGCTGCGGTTGGTTCTTGGTCTCTGAACCGTAACAATTCAGTCGAACGCACTTTTCATTCGTAACGACGAGAACTGAAAGGTGGACGGCGACCTCCCGTCTTCGCCCTTCGGGCTACGACGTGGCTGTGGTCAAGCGGCGCGCCGG
>JACQWL010000364.1 GCA_016209255.1 Verrucomicrobiota bacterium | reverse complement strand
ACGTGGCAGCCGTAGAGCGGAAAACGGGGGCAGCAGTTGATGGTCAGAAACACTTCGTTGAGCACGGCGTCGCTCTGAGGGCAATAACCGCGGAACAAACGGAATACGCAGAAGCAGAAAAACCAGGATAAAGGATTTCTGTCATCTTTCCGCGTGGTCCGCGGTCAAGAGGTCTGGGGGCATTTCAGTCAGCGGGCCTTTTCGGGGCCGGGGCCGAGGGCGGCGAAAACTTCGCTTTCCGGCACGGCGCGGCCGTGATGATACCGGATGCCGGTCTCGGTCCAGCGCGCGATCAGCCACTCGCCGGCTTCGTGCGCCACGAAACCGTATTGCAGCGCCGGCCAGACGGCGCTGGCGCCGACACCATCGGTCGAGAGGACCGTCGATTGAAACAGATCCGTGATGCGCAGGGTGCGACCGTCGAGCGGCACGGGAGCACCTTTTCGGCGCGCGGCCGCTTCGAACGGCGTCAGCGTTGCCAGCGCCGATGGGTGGGCCGCCGGTTGCAGGAGGTGCCACTCCTGGAGCCCGCCGTTCAGCCCCTGAATCAGCAGGGCGGGCTCGCGGGTGTCGCTCACGACGGCGTATTCGTGCCGGTCGTGGCGGCGGCCGACCCGCGCCACGGCGATCACGGCATGACTCGCCACGGTGTAGGTGTGCCGGGCCAGCGTGCCTTGGGCGCCGTTGGCCAGCCGCAAAGCAGGCGCGACTTGTTTCGCCAGCGGCGCCGCCGACGGCGCCGTCACGCGTTTCTCGCGCCCGCCGCAGGAGAAAATCGAGAAGAACATGATCGCGGCGAACGCGATCCCGACCAGCTTCGTCACGAGAGGTGCGCCGGCGGACTCACCCGGTTCCGGGCGGCGCGAGGCCGAAGACGCCAGCACCCCGCGCGGCAAGCCAAATGCCTCCGCGACGCGCGCCGGCGGCAAATCGTGGCCTTCGTAGAATTCGATTTCGGCGCCGGTCCAGCTCGCGACGAGCATAAGCTCGCCGGTGTCAATGTTGAAGTAGTTCGCGATGTCGCCGACCTCCACGCCCTCGGGCGCCGTGCCCTCGATGTGATGGACGCGCGACCGATCGACGAGCGTGATGCGACGCGGGGTGCCGTCGAGGTTCACGGTGTCGCCCACCCCTTTCGTTGCCGCCTCGCCCGCCGTGAGCGGCCGAAGCGGTTCAAAAGAATTGAACAGCTTCCACTCCGGGCCGTCCTCGCCTGCCTCGAAGACCAGCGTCGCGCTGCGGCCGAAGCCGTCGACGAGGTTGAATTCGTTCCAGTAATACGTCTCGCCGTCCGCGGCTTGCATGCCCATGACCACGCGGCCGGCGATCCGCACGCGCCAGCCATTGAGCGCGCCCTGGGCGCCGACGCGCAGCGGAGTGGGATTGTCGTGGCTCATCTCAACGGAAAAAATGCGGCACGAAGCGGCTCAGGTTGCCCGTAATGCGCCGCGTGTCCTCGCGAATCCCGAGCCCGGCGGGTTCGTGGTCGACCACCCACACGCCGCATACGGCGCGGTTGCCGTCGAACTCCGGCAAGTCCGCCACCGCCTGATACACGTGCCCCTCCGCCCCGTAGTCGCCATCGGTCTCCTCGACGGCGACGCCGCCGTCAATCCATGCGACGTTGGCGCCTTCGCGGCTGAGCTTGGGTTTGCGTACGTAGCGGGCGCGGAGCGGTTCGGCCGACTCGAAGGCCGGCAGCAGGTTGGGATGGCCGGGAAACAGCTCCCACAGGATCGGCAGGAGGCCTTTGTTGCTCAGGAGCATCTTCCACGCCGGCTCGATGAACTGCACGGGATCGTGGGCGAGATGCCGGCCGAACTCCTCGGACCACAACCATTCCCATGGGTAGAGCTTGAAGCAGTGCGTCATCCGCGTGCCCGCGAGGTCGACGAACGCCCGTTGCGCCGCGTCCCAGCCGATGTCCTCGATGTGCACCGCCCGCGTGACAACGCCCGCCTGCTCGCCGGTGTCACGCAGGTAGAGCACGGTCTGCTCGTCCTCGGGGTGGTCCTTGATGCTGCTGAAATGGATCGTCGTGCCGTGCCAGCGGCGCCACGCCTCGATCAACCGCTCGTGGATCGAGTTGAACTGATCCGCGTCGGGCCGCGTTTCCTGCAACCAGAACCATTGCGCCACCGCGGCCTCGACGAGCGCGGTCGGGGTGTCGGCATTGTATTCGAGGAGCTTGGGCGCGCCGGGCCCGCCGAACGCGAGATCGAAGCGCCCGTAGAGGCTGAAATCATCGCGCTCCCACGAGCGCTCGATCGCCGGCACGGCCGCGGGCGGAACGCCGAGCCGGGCCCACCAGCCGCGATCGATGACGGTTTCGGCGGCGGCGATGCACAGGTGGTGCAGCGCATGCGCGGCGGATTCGAGCGCATCCACCTCCGCGGCGGTGAGCTCGTAGCACGCCGATTCGTCCCAATACGGCCCGTCCTCGTGCGAGTGATACGTGAGGCCGGCGGCCTCGACTTTTTCGCGCCAGGCGGGCCGCGGCTGACTGCGGTGGCGTTGCATCAGGAGCGGATGGAGTGGGACCCCGACGTGCTGCCGAAGCCGGCGCGGGGCACGTGTGTCGTGCGTTGCAGATCGGTGCGCCGGGTCTCCGCCCGCTGGGCGGCCTCGGGCGTGGGCGCGGAGATGTTGACGATGCTGCGGTAGGGCGTCACGCCCCACTGGCCGCCGTAGAAATACATCCTCCGCGCCGGATCGAAGTGGTTGTAAGGCTGGGGAAAGAACGCGCGGAACGGCGCGTGGTAATAACCAACGCCGGGCAGATGGTAGTCGTTCGTGTAGTAGTTCTCCGGCGTGACCCGCGGCTCCGCTGCGGCCACCGACGCCGCGATCGCGCCGGCGGAGAAACCGCCAAGGAGGATGCGCCGGACGGCGGTGCTGCGTTTCATCGCTCCTGGCGCGGTGCTCAACCCACCATCGCGGCCGCGATGATGATGCAGACTCCGAGGATCACCGCGCCCGCGACGATGGCCGCGGCGATGTTCTTGTTCTGGACGATCTCGTTGTGCAAATCGCCGGGCGTGCATTTGTCGAACAGCTTGTAGCCGACAATCGCGGCAACGATGCCGACGGCGGCGAACAGCACCATGTGGCCGATGGCCTCGCCGAGCGACTGGGCATGCCAGTCGGCGGAGGCCGCGGATTCAGCGGCGGCAACCGTGAACGGCAGCGCGAGGAGGAGACTCGCCAACGCAACGAAACCGGGACGATTTTTCATAGGGAGCCGAAGCGGTAAGTGCAGGCAGGCTGCGAGCACGCCGCCGGCTTGTCAACGAACCGGCCGTTACACGGCGGCAGAGATTTTCTCCGGCGCGCTGGACCGAATCAAGGCGCGTAACAACAAAACAAACCGATCCCCGAGGCTTTCACACGACCAGGACGCCTTTCCGCTCGGCGACCGCGATTTTAACTCTCGATCCCGAGTTGAACTCGACAAAATCGGCCTCGATGCCGTCGCTGAAGATCACGCCCCGCTCCGGCATGTGCGACTCGATGAGCAAGGGTTTTTCACCCGAGACACGGCCAAATACGAGACTGGCGCCGGTGGTTTTGGTGGGGAACGGCTCGCGGACCGTAAAATAGAGATGATCGGCATCCCAAGGTAAGCGCATGGCCGCGAGCGCCTGCAGCATCCGCGGGTCACCGGTGCCAAGCGCCTTCATCGTGGCTGCGAGGCCGTAGGCCCGCGCATCCGCCTCGGCGCGCGTGTTGAGGGCGGTCAAGAGGACCAGCTCCTTCTTCTTTTCTTCCAGCGCCACGCTCGCCGCCATCTCCGCCTCGCCGAGCAGGCGCTGCTTTTCCTGAACCGCCCGGTCTGCGTCCATCTTGGTTTCCCGGATCTGGCGCCGTTTGAGTTCCACGGCGTTTTCCGTGTTGAGTTCATTCTCCTTGATCGCGCGTTCGTTTTCGACCGCGGCATTGCGGCGCCGAAAGATCGCGTCGTCGGCCTCCTTCAGCAGCTGCTCCCGGGT
>JACQWL010000352.1 GCA_016209255.1 Verrucomicrobiota bacterium | reverse complement strand
GACCACGGACCACGGACCACGGACCACGGACCACGGACCACGAACCACTAGACCAAATCATCATGAGAGACTACACAAAGATCGATGCTTGGAAACTTGCGGACGACTTGACCGTCGGAATCTATGAGATCACTCGCGGTTTTCCGAAGGAAGAACTTTACAGTCTCATTCGCGCAGTCGAGAAGGAGGCTGGCGTTTTGTCAAAAGTAGTGGCGACGATTACAAGTCTGTTAGTCATCTGCCTTTCGCGAGGGGTGGGGAGTCCAGTGGTCCTGTAGTCCGTGGTCCCGTAGTCATTTTATCACTTCGTGCCGTAATCCAATTCGCAAGGGATCCATGAACATCCTTCTCACCGGCGGCTGCGGCTACGTCGGCACACCGCTCACCCAAAGCCTCCTTGCGCAGGGCCACAGGGTCACGGTCGTGGACATCCAGTGGTTCGGCAATTACCTGCAGCCGCACCCGAATCTCACGGTCGTCCGCGAGGACATCCGCCACACGGACAAGGTGCCCATGGCCGGCGCCGAGGTCGTGATGCATCTGGCGAACATCGCCAACGATCCGTGCAGCGATCTCAACTCGAAGCTGAACTGGGAGGTCAACGCCCTCGCCACGATGCAGCTGGCGGAGTGCGCCATCGCCCATGGCGTGAAGCAGTTCATCTTCGCCAGCTCGGGCAGCGTTTACGGGGTGAAGGACGAGCCGGAGGTGACGGAGGACCTTCCGCTCGTGCCGATCTCCGACTACAACAAGACGAAGATGGTCAGCGAGCGCGTGCTGCTGAGCTACCAGGACGAGATCGTCGTGAACATCATCCGGCCCGCCACGCTGTGCGGCTATTCCCCGCGCATGCGGCTCGACCTGACGGTCAACATGCTGACGATGCAGGCGCTCGCGCACGGCCGCATCACCGTCTTCGGCGGCGACCAGACGCGGCCGAACATGCACCTGCAGGACATGCTGCGGGTCTATCACCATTTTCTCGAGCACGGCATGCGGCTCCCCGGGATCTTCAATGCGGGATTCGAGAATATCTCGATTTTCGAAATCGCGCGGCGGGTCACGAAGCTCGTGCCGGCGGAAATCGTGATCACGCCCTCCAACGACCCGCGCTCGTACCGGCAGTCGTCGAAAAAACTGCTCGCGACCGGCTTTGCGCCCCGGTTCACCGTGGCCGACGCCGTGGCGGAGGTGAGCGCGGCGTTTCGCGATGGCCGGCTCACGAACGACGACGTTTACTACAACATCAAGACGATGAAAAAAATCCCCAACCTCGCCTGAGCCGCCGGCCATGTGCGCCCGCCCCTCAACTCCCATGTCGTCGTCCGTCGGCGCCGATCTCGGTTTGCGGCTGTACGAGCTGATGCTCCGCATCCGGCTCGTCGAGGAGGCGATCGCGGATCGTTACGCGGAGCAGCGGATGCGCTGCCCGGTGCATCTGTCGATCGGCCAGGAGGCGGTCGCCGCCGGGGTGGGGCTGGCTCTGCGGGCCGACGATTTGGCGATGGGCGGCCATCGCTCGCATGCGCATTATCTCGCCAAGGGCGGCGACCTGCGCGCGATGATTGCGGAGATGCATGGGCGGGAGAGCGGTTGCTGCCGCGGTCGCGGCGGTTCGATGCACCTGGTCGATCTGGCGGCAGGATTCCTGGGCGCCGTTCCGATCGTGGGCAGCACGATTCCGATCGCCGTCGGGCTGGCGTTCGGCGAACACCTGCAAAAGCGCGACCGTGTGGCGGTGGCCTTCATGGGCGAAGCCGCGACCGAGGAGGGCGTGTTTCATGAGAGCGCGAACTTCGCCTCGCTCCATCGGCTGCCGGTCGTGTTTGTGTGCGAGAACAACCTCTACTCGGTCTATTCGCCGCTGAGCGTGCGGCAGCCGGCGCATTGCGAGGTGCTGGATCAGGCGCGCGGCCACGGCCTGCTCGCCCACCCGGGCGACGGCAACGATCCGCTGGCGGTCCATGCGCTGATGACCGACGCGCTCGCGCATGCCCGGGCGCGGCGCGGCCCGGTGTTTCTGGAGCTGAAGACCTACCGCTGGCGCGAGCATTGCGGACCGGCCTTCGACAACCATATCGGTTACCGCACCGAGGCGGAATTTCTCGCCTGGAAGGAGCGCGACCCCATCGCGACGTTCGAAAAGAAGCTCCGGGCCGGCGGGGTGTTCGACGAGGTGCGTGTCGCCCGCTTCATCGAGCGGCAAAGGGCGGAAATCGCCGCGGCGTTTGCCGCCGCCCAGGCCGCGCCGTTCCCGGCGGCCGCGACGCTCATGGATCATGTCTACGCTTGAACCGGCCGCCATGACCCCGCGCGAAATCTCCTATGCCGAGGCCATCCGGGAAGGCTTCGCCACGGCCCTCGAGCGCGATCCGCGCGTGTATCTCATCGGCCTCGGCGTGCCGGACCCCAAGGGATTCTTCGGCACGACCACCGGTCTGCAGCAGCGATTCGGCGCCGACCGCGTCATGGACATGCCGTGCTCGGAAAACGGGATGACCGGCATCGTGCTCGGCAGCGCGCTCAACGGCATGCGGCCGGTCCTCAATCACCAGCGGCTCGATTTTGCCCTGCTGTCGATGGATCAAGTCTGCACGCAGGCGGCGAAGTGGCATTATATGTTCGGCGGGCGGATGAAAATGCCCGTCGTGATCCGCATGATTATCGGGCGCGGGTGGGGGCAGGGGCCGCAGCACTCGCAAAGCCTGCATTCGTGGTTCGCGCACATCGCCGGCCTGAAGGTCGCCATGCCCGCGACCGCGCACGACGCGAAAGGCATGCTCATCGCCGCGATCGAGGACGACAACCCGGTGGTGTTTCTCGAGCATCGGTGGCTGCACCACGTGACGGGCCATGTGCCCGAGGGGCACTACACCGTGCCGCTCGGTTCGGCGCGCCTCGCACGGCCGGGCAAGGACGTCACGATCGTCGCGTTTTCCTACATGGTGCTCGAGGCGCTCGACGCGGCGGCCCGGCTCGCGCAGGCCGGCATCGAGGCCGAGGTGCTCGATTACCGGAGCCTGCGCCCGCTCGATGCCGGGACGCTGCTGGCGTCGGTGCGGAAAACCGGGCGGCTGGTGGTGGCCGACGCGGGCTGGGCCGCGGCGGGCATGAGCGCCGAGATGCTTGCGCTCGTCGCCGAGCATGCGCATGGCTCGCTCGTGGCCGCACCGCGCCGCGTCTGCCTGCCGGACTGCCCAACGCCGACCAGTCCGGCGCTGGCGGACCATTATTACCCGCGTGCCGGCCACATCGTCGCGGCGGTGCGTGAAACGCTCGGCCTCCGGGCCGATCCGTCCGACCTCGCGGTGTCGGCGGGCGTCGAACTCGACAAACCCAATCCGGCTTTCACCGGGCCGTTCTGACGTGACTACGGACCACGGGACCACGGACCACGGACAACTGACCACAGACCACAGACCACGGACCACGGGACCACGGACAACTGACCACAGACCACGGACCACGGATCACGAATCACGAATCACGGATCACGAATCACGGATCACTGATTACCGATCACTGTCCTCCGTCCTCCGATCCCCACCCATGGCTGAAATCAACCTGCTCGACTGCCTCCCGGCGACGACGCGCGACCCCAAGGCCCGCGCGGCGGCCAAAACGCCGGACGACCGGGCGGTGGCGAAGCGCTTCGATCGCGACTTCTTCGACGGCGAACGCCGCCACGGCTACGGCGGCTACCGTTACGACGGACGCTGGCTGCCGGTCGCACGCCGTTTCGTCGAGCACTACGGGCT
>JACQWL010000040.1 GCA_016209255.1 Verrucomicrobiota bacterium | reverse complement strand
GTACGACGTGGAAACGGGCGTCGGCAAGCGACGCCCCTACACTCACCGGTTGGTTTGCACGGCTCAACGAATGAACGGGGCTCTACGGAATGGAAACGTCCCAGTTCCCTCGCGCGCTCCATCGTTCCCGCCCAATTCCCCCTCATCTGCCGCGTTGCGCGACGCGGCCGAATCGTTTCAGTAGGTAACGCCATGGACCTCCGCCCGCTTCAGGAACTCGCCGACCAGCAGACAGCGGCGCGCGCCGCCGCCCGCGATTTCGCGCGGCGGGTGCGCGAGGCGCTGGGCGAACGCATCGAGTGGATTCGACTCTACGGCTCGCTCGCGCGCGGCGACTGGATGGGGCCGGACGAGTCGGATGTGGATGTCGCCGTGGTCGTCCGGGAGAAAACCGAGGCCGACGTTAGACTCGTCCTCTCTCTGGCGGGCGAGCAATTGCTCCGCGACGGCTTTGTATTCTCGCCTCGGGTGTTTGCCCCGGAGGAATTCCAGCGGTTGATCGATCGCGAACTGCGCCTCGGACGTGATATTCTCGAGGAGGGGGTCCTGCTGTGACGACCGAGAATCGCAAACTGGCGGCGGCGGAAGAACGTGAGGGATCCGCGCGGGCGTATCGTGAGGCCAGGGATTTGCTGCGCTTGGCCCACCACGGTGGCGCCATTTCGCGGGCCTACTACGCCGCCTACCACGCGGCGCGCGCGCTGCTTTACGAAAAGGGCATCGAGCCCAAGACGCACGAGGGCGTGCGGCGCATGATCGGCCTCCATTATGTGCTTCCGGGGCTCATGTCGTCCGCAGATGGCGACGCCCTGACGAACGTGGCACTCATGCGCGACGTGGCCGATTACGCGCCGGGATCCCCCGCGACTCGGGAGGAAGCGGAACAGGCGCTGAATTTGGCGAAGCGGTTTCTCGCCGCGGCACGCGTGGAGGTCGAAGACTGAGTTCGTAACTATGCAGTCGCGATGTAGGGGCGTCGCTGCCGACGCCCGCCATAACGACGTGGAAACGGGCGTCGGCAAGCGACGCCCCTACACTCACCAATTAGTTTGCACGGCTAAACGGGAGAGCGGCGTTTTACTGCATCGTTGCGGCTGAGGTCAGGATGAGCCGCGGGCGGTTGGCACCAACGGCCTCCTCACGTCGGCCGCTACCGCATGCCCCCACGAATGCGCCCTTGTGCTTTCCCCGATCCCTCATTCCCTCTGTCTCTCTCTCCGTCTCCCTTTCTCCCTCTCTCCCCCCGTCTCCCTATCTTCCACCCATGCTCTCCCCCGAGACTTTCAATCACATCGACAACATCAAGAAACGCGCCGGGCATCTGTGGAGGTTTCTTTGACTGCGATCAAAAGCGGCGCGAAATCGAGGCCCTGGAGGCCGAGATGGGCGCGCCCACGTTTTGGCTTAACACCGAGCGTGCCCAAAAACACATCGCGAAGCTCAACGGCCTGAAAAAGGCCGTGCTGCCCGTCGTCGCATTTCAAAAAAAAGTCGACGACGTCGGCGTGATGATGGAGCTCGTCGAGGCCGCCTCGCCGGGCGAGCGCGAGAGCTACGCGAAGGAACTCGACGTGCAGGTCGCCGCGATGGTGGCGGAATTGGACCAGCTGGAGATCGACTCCTTTCTCACCGGCCCGTTCGACCGGAACAACGCCATTTTCTCGATTCAATCCGGCGCCGGCGGCACCGAGTCGAACGACTGGGCCGACATGCTTTTTCGGATGTACAACCGCTGGGCGGAACGCCGCGGCTTCACCGTCGAGTTGCAGGACGTGCAGACCGGCGACCAGGCCGGGATCAGCAAGGCGACCATCCTCATCAAGGGCGAGAATGCCTACGGCTACGCCAAAGCCGAGCGCGGCGTCCACCGCCTCGTGCGCATCAGCCCCTTCGACTCCAACAAGCGCCGGCACACGTCGTTCTGCGCCGTCGATGTCGTCGCGGAAATCACCGATGAGATCGCCATCGAGATCCCCGAGAACGAGATCCGCGTCGATGTTTACCGCTCTTCCGGCAAGGGCGGGCAGGGCGTCAACACCACCGACTCCGCCGTGCGGCTCACGCACATTCCCAGCGGCATTGTCGTCGTCTGCCAGAACGAGCGCTCCCAAATCAAGAACCGCGCCACCGCGCTGAACGTGCTCAAGTCGCGGCTCTACGAAAAAAAACAGGACGAGCAGCGCGCCGAGATGGACAAGTTTTACGGCGAAAAGGGCGAAATCGGGTGGGGCAGCCAGATTCGCAGCTACGTGCTCCAGCCTTACCAGATGGTGAAAGACCTGCGCACCGGCCTCAGCACGAGCGACACGCAGGGCGTGCTCGACGGCGATCTCGACCGCTTCGTCACCGCGTGGCTCCGCGCCGGTTCGCCGCGCCATCGCAACAAGGAAATCCAGATGGAGGAGTAGCGCGGGCCGGTCGCCCGCTAACGCTCAACGTTTAACGCTCAACCTTCAACGCTCAAGTCATCGCTGAGACGCAGCCTTTCCGCTAATTTAACGTCTGGCGTTGACAGGCGGAGATCTGGCTCGAATCCGGCTCCAGATTTCACATCTTTTCAACCATGGGCCAGTCCAAGAAAAGCCGTTCCTGTCCGGCGGTGAGCCGCGACATCACCTCCGCCGAATGCGGCGAAAATCGGCACAGCCGTTACGCGTGCCCGGAGGCGTGTCCGTTCAATCCCTTCGCCCCGGCCAACTACACGGCATTGCTGCAAGCCGAGAACGCCCTCGATTTGACCTGCCTGAAGCGGTGCGCTGGTGAAGATGCAGCCATCACCCAGACGATCGCCGAGGCGCGGCGGTTGAATGAGGGGCATGGGTGGCACGCCGCGATCGCCTGGCATCTGTTCTTCCAGCGCGATGGGAACGGAAGGACGTTTGCCGACCGCTGGCAGCTCGCGGGATTTCCCGGGCTGAAAAACGACGAACGCGTGTTCTTCCGGGCCAAGATGCAGATGCGGGTCGCGCTCATCGAGGTGCATCGTATTCTCGACGACCAGCGGATCGAAGCCGTGGATTTGCTCGATCCGACGGCCACGCCGATGATTCTCATCGATCGCAGCGTCGCGGCGCGCGCGGTGCGGTTCGCCACGGTGCTCACGTGGATTTATCCGCTGCCGCATTTTGGGCGGATGTCCGGCACGGGCATCACGATGTCGGATCTCGGTCCGTTTTCGCCCTTGGAAATGCTCGACGCCTGCGTCGCGCACCTCGGTGGGCCGGCCGGGATCGAGGAGCGGCGGCGGTGGCTGGCGGAGAATTTTGTGCGGATCGACGAGGCGTTGTTGGCAACCGGACTCGAGCGGCGGCGGCAGATGCTGGCGCGGATGGACGCGTCATTTGGCGCGGCGACGTATGAGTTGTTGGCGCCGTTCATCGACTGCCGGCGGGCGCTCGTGGCGGATCCGGCCATCGCCGTCGACGACGTGCACGAGGACGAAAGGGAAAAGGGGTTCGCCGAGGCGATGGTGTGGTTCGAGCCGTCGCCCGCGGGAGGACCGGCGTCAGCGTTGATTCCCGGACGCCGGGTGCTGGGGCGGGTCTTGCTGGGATTCAACGACTGGCGGGTCCAGGCGATCGGTGGGGCCCGGCTGGACCAGTTGCGCGAGCGATTCGAGGCGCGGCTTGGCGATCGCGTGCGTTTTGTGAAGGAACGGCGCGACAATATCGCGGGCCAGCTGGCGTCCAGGGAGCCGACCGCCAATCTCGCGCTGGTGCCGCCGCGGTTACTGGAGCGGCCGAACACGTTCGATATGGCGTCGTCGCGGGTCGAGGCCCCGGCCGCCGGCGTGCCACTGGAGACGTACAAGGCGGAGCTGATGAGCCGCCATCGCCGGGCGTGGCTCGATGAGCGGCTGCCGGCGCTCGACGGTCGCACCGCACGCGAAGCGGCAAAGATGCCAGCGCTGCGGGCGCGTTTGCTCGAGCTCGTCAAAGGGCTGGTGCGCCAGGTCGATCAACTGAATTTCGAGACCGGTCGAGCCGACGACGTCAACGCGATCATTCGCGAGCTTGAACTCGCCGAGATCGATTTTCCACCGCCACCGCGCCGTCCGGTGGCGGCCGCCGCGGAATCCGACGAGGGGCTCGAAGACGGGGACGCTGAAGAACGCGCCGACCTTCCGCACCCGCCCCGCCGCCGCCCGCCGGGTGCGGCGGCCGGCTGGAGCGCTCCTCCGTTGCCGGACCGGCCGTTGACGTTCGCAGAATCAATCGGACGTCTGCGCGCGGGGCTCGACGCGTTCGAGACCGCGGCCGACGCCATGGAGGAAATCGCCGCCTCGGGGTCGACGTTGCTCGAGTGTGCGCACGCCTTGACCAAAGGACAGATCAATGAACGCGGATACGAACCCCTGACCGTTTTGCTCATGCAGGTTTGGTTTGCGCTGGTGCCGCGCGGAGGGCGCGCGCCCCGGCTGCGATTGGATGCCATGATGGCCGAAATCAATCAGGATTTGAAAAAGATCCGGGCGAGCGGCCCGCGGGGAATGGCGGATTTGCCGCGGATGTTCTCGGAGTCGCCGCAGCCGAACGTCTTGCACGCGGTCGCGGGCACTCTGGTGGAGTCAGTCGAAAAGGCACCGAAGGCCGCGCGGCCGGATCCGGGTATGGTCGTTGAAATGATGTTGGTTCTGAAAGCCATGATCGCCGAAATCGATTGCGGCCTGCGCCGGCCATGACAGAGGCGAAGGCTTGCTGAAACGCGCCGTTCGACCTTCTTTGTCGGGCGCTGTGAACCTTTCCTACGAACACATCCGCGCCGTCCTCGCCGCGCAGCCGTTGTTCGAGGACAAAACGTGGCAGCTGTCGCCCGATCCCTGGCCGCTGACGCCGGAGCAGGTCACCCAACTCGAGTCCATCGGCACCGCCTGCCTCGAGTTTCACCAGGCGCTCGAATCTCTCTATTTGCGTTCCGTCGCGGGAAAAAACCTCCTGCGCAACAAGCCTTTGCTCGCACCCTGGGTCGCGGATTACCTCGACCGGGGCAAGCCCGCCGCGCTCATCGCCCACGCCCGCGATCCGAAAAACCGCGGCGCCTTTCCGACCGTGCTCCGGCCGGATCTGCTGCTGACCGACGAAGGCTTCGTGCTGACCGAACTCGATTCGGTCCCGGGCGGCATCGGTCTGACCGCGTTTCTCAACCGTCTGTATGGGAGCGCGACCGCCCCCGGTCGCACGTCCGCAGAAGCGACCGAGGGCGGTCGCGCTCCCATCCTCGGCGGCGACGACGCGATGATCCGGAATTTCCATGCCGTGCTCGCCGCCCTGCGCCCTGAGTCGCGCAATCCCCTCATCGCGCTCGTCGTGAGCGACGAGGCGGCGACCTACCGGCCCGAGATGCAATGGCTGGCGCACGAACTGCAATTGCTGGGCAAGCGGGTGTTGTGCCTCCGGCCGGAGGACATTTTTCCGCTCGAAAACGCGCTGTTTTTTGACGTCGAGGGCAACCCGGAGAAGATCGACATTGTCTACCGGTTTTTCGAGCTGTTCGACCTCGCGAACATTCGCACCGAGAAGTTCATCTTTGCCGCCTGGGCGGCGGGCGAAGTTTCGCTCGCCCCGCCGATGCGTCACTTTCAGGAGGAGAAGCTGGCGCTCGCGCTTTTCCACCATCACCTGCTGCAGGACTATTGGGCCGAGGCGCTCAACGGCCGCACGCTGAAACTGCTGCGCGCTCTGATTCCGCCCTCATGGATCATGGACCCCGCGCCGCTCCCGCCTGGCGCCGTACTCGACGGCCCGCGCGTCGGCGGCCGGGCGTTGAACGATTGGCGCGACCTGGCCGGGGCGTCGCAAAAGGAGCGCGATCTCATTATCAAGATCAGCGGCTACCACGAGACCGCGTGGGGCGCGCGCAGCGTCGTGTTGGGCAGCGATTGCTCCCGGGAGGAGTGGCAGGAGGGCGTCGAGCGGGCGATCGCGTTCGCGCCGTCCAACCTCCACGTCCTGCAGGCCTACAAGAAACCCCGCCGGGTTGCGCACCGGGTCTATTCCACGCCGGCGGAGCCGGGCCTGCCCTCCGTGGCATCCGCGAAGGAGGGCCGCCTGCGGCTTTGCCCCTACTATTTCGTCTCCGGCGGCCAGGCGCGTCTTTCGGGCGCGCTGGCGACGTTCTGTCCGCCGGACAAGAAAATCATTCACGGGATGCAAGACGCCGCCTTGCTTCCGTGTACGGTTTTGTCCTTAAAGGGTGTTCGTGCGTAATACCGCCGCGACCAACCCAGAACCCCGGATTTTCCAGGGACGGCGCGCCCTGCTGGCCGTGGCGTTGCTCGCGCTCGGTCCCGCCGGTTCCCAGGTCGGCGCCCAGGTTGATTTCGGCGCGGTGCGGGCCCGCGCGGATCAGGGCGATCCCGAAGCGATGAACGCGCTCGGCAACGCCTACGCCAACGGTCAGGGCGTGCCGCAAAATCTTCCCGAGGCGCTGCGTTACTACCGGCAGGCCGCCGACCGCGGACTCGCCACGGCGCAGTTCAACCTCGGCATGATGTACGAGCTGGGTCGCGGAGTCGCCCCGGATATTGCCACCGCGTTCACGTATTACCTGAAAGCCGCGGAACAGGGATTCGCGCCCGCGCAGTTCAACGTCGGCAACATGTATGCCAACGGGATTGGCGTGAAGCAGGATTACCTCGAGGCGGCCCTCTGGTTCCGGCAGGCCGCCGACCGCACCGTACCCGAGGCGCAATACAACCTGGCGCTGGCGTACGAACTCGGCCGTGGCGTCGCGAAAGACGAGGCCGCGGCGCAGCGTTGGTACCGCGCCGCCGCCGCGCAGCGCTACGCCCGCGCCCAGTACAACCTCGCCCTGATGCTCGAAGAAGGCCGCGGCGCGGCGGCCGATCCCGCGGCCGCGATCGAGTTCTATCGCGCCGCTGCGGCGCAGAATTTTGCGCCGGCCCAGAACAACCTCGGCATCCTGCTCGCCGAGGGGCGCGGCGGTCCGGTCAATATCGTCGAGGCCTACACCTGGCTCGCGCTCGCGGTCGAGAACGGCGCCAAACCCACCGGCCGCGACCTTGTCGCGCAGCAGCTTTCGTCCGGTCAGCTCGCCGAGGCGAACATCGGCGTCGCGAAGCTCCGCGCTCAACTCGGGGTGAGAGAATCCGCGCCCGCCCGTCCCGAGCCCGCCGGCCGGGGCAGCGTCGTCGCGAGCGCGTCGCCCCCGACCCCGGCATCGCCGCCGGCCGCCTCACCGCCCGGCGCGGCGCCATCTGATACCGCGGCGCTCAATGCCCGCCTCGCCGCCGCCCAGTCGGACCTCGAAAAATTCCGCGTCGAAAACGCCCGGCTCGCCGAGGCCGCCCAGTCGCTTGCCCGCGAAAAAACCGCGCTCGAGCAGCGCGTCGCCGCGGCCAGCACCGCGGCCACTGCCGCCCGCGCAGATCAGGCCGAACGCGAAAAGCTTTCGCAGCAGATCGCCAGCCTCCAGACCGCGCTCAACGACGCGCGACAGGCCTCGGCGCGGCTGACCGCCGAAAACGCGCAGCTCAAGTCCGCGCCGCCCCCGGCCCCAAAACCTTCGCCGGCGGCCGATGCCCCCGCGCTCGCCGCCCTGCGCGCGCAAGTGGATCAGCTCACCCGCGACGCCGCCACGTTGCGGGCCGAGAAGGCCGAGGCCCAGCGCCGGGCGGACGAGGTTGCCGCGCAGTTGAAGACCGCCCGCGATTCCGCGGCCACGGCCACGGCCGGAACACTGACCCTCCCGCCGGGCGCCGCCACCGCGGCATCGCTCCAGCAACTCGCCGCCGCCGACCCCCGGATTGCCCGAATCATCACCGAAAACACGCGGCTCAACGAAGACGTGAAGCGTTCGACCGTTGAGCTCGCTCAGCTCAACCGCCAGCTGCGGCTTGCGCAGGAAAAATCCTCCGCGTCCGACAAGGCCGGCGCATCCAAAGCCGCGGTCGCGGCCGATGCCGGCAAAGTCGCCGAACTGACCCGGCAGCTCGCAGAGCTTCGGGCGGCGAACGAAAAAGCCACCGCGGAAAACAAGCGCCTCGCGGGCCTGTCGGCAGGCGCGGACGAGCGGCAGAAACTAACGCAGCAGCTCGCGGCCTTGCAGGCCGACCTCACGACGCTGCGCGCGGATAACGAACGCCTCAAACAGGGCGCCGCGGCCGCGGGCGATCTCCCGGCCGTGCAACAGCGGGCCGCGCGCGCCGAGCAGTCGCTCGCCGCGGTCACGCAGCAGCGCGATGCCCTCGCCGCCGAGAAAGCCGACCTCGAGAAGCGCGTCGCCGCCGCTGCCTCGCGGACGGTGATCGATCCGGAGCAGGTGCAGGTGTTGCGCACCCAGTTGGGTGAGACCGCCAACGAACTCGGTGCGGCGCTGCGGGCCCAGCAGGAGTTGAAAACGCAACTGGCTGCGGCGCAGCAGGCGCAGGCGGACAAGATTCAGCAGCTCACCGCCGAGCTCGCGCAGGCCCACCAGGGGCTGGCCGCGGCCGGGGCGGAAAAAGCGCGTGGCGCGGCCGACGCGTCCCGCTCCGAGTCCGCGCAGGTGGCCGAGCTCCGGCGGGCGCTGGCCGCCGCGCAGCAGGCGGTGGCCGGCAGCCGCGACCTGCTCGTGCAAACGCAGGCGCAGCTCGAGGAGGCGAACAAGGCCCGGGCGGAGAATTCGCGGCTGGCGGGCGAACTTGCGACCAGCTCGAAGGCGCAGGACGCGGCGGAAAAAGCCGCCGCCACCGCCCGGACCGAACTGGCGCGCACCACGGAGGCGCTGGCCGCGGATCGCACCGCGCTCCAGCAATTGCGCGCGCAGCTGGACCAGGCGAACCGCGCCCAGACGCAAAGCGGCCAGGCGGCGACGGAGCTGGCGTCCGCGCGCGAAGCGATTGCTGCGACTCGCGCCCAACTGGCCGATGCCCAGGCCGCCGGCGCGGAATCGACGGCGCAGCTGCAACGGTCGTTGGCTGACGCGATGAAGGCGCGGGACGCGCTTGCGGCCGAGAAAACGACCCTTGATCAGCAGACCGGACAGCTCGCGGGGCAGCTCTCCGCGCAACGTGCCGCGGCGCAGAAGCTCGAGCAGACCAATGCTGCGCTGGCGGCCCGCATCGACGCTCTTGCCGCCGAGCGCGACAAGCTCGTGAGCGCGCAGGAGGCGCAGGCGGTCGACCGCGCCACGCTCAACAAGCTGGGGGCGCAGCTCGATGGGGCGGGCCGCACCATCGCGGAACTCAACGCCAGGAACGACAGCCTGCAGAAAGATCTCGAAGTGGCGAGGCAGAGCGCCGCGGCGGCGCTCGCCGCCCAGGCCGCGGCGGCGAAGGCCGCCCCCGGCGAGGCGATGAAGCTGGAGCTGCAAACGGTGCAGAACCAGGTGCGGGCGTTGGAAACGCAAGTGGAGGAGGATCGGACGAACGCGGCGCGCGAAATCTCCATGCTGGCCACGCAGCTCCAGACCGCGCGCGAATCCAATCGCGCGCTGGCAGACGCGAATCGGGCGCTGTTGCAGGGCAGAGGCTCGGAGGAATCGGCGGTCAAGGCCGAGATCGACCAGCTCAACGCCACGTTGAATGCGGCCCGGGGCGAGCTCGAGAAGACGCGCACCGAACAAGGCCGCCTCGCGTCCGAACTCGAGGCGCGCAACCGCGAGCTCGAGGCCGCGCGGACCGCCGCCCGCGGCCCGGCGCAGGAGCGCGACACGTTGCGGGCGCAGGTGGAGGACATGGCCGGCCGGCTGTCGGAGGCGGAACGCCGGCTCGCCCAGTTCAAACAGTCGGCCGACGCGGCGAAGGCGGATGCGGACAAGGTGCGCGCCGATTACGTCGCGTTGCTGGCGAAGAACGCCGCGACGGAGAAGGCGGTCGAGCAACAGGGAGCGAACGTCGCCGAGCTCACCGGGCTCAATGAAAAGCTTTCGAACGAGCGCGCCGCCTTCGAGAAGCAGCTGACCCAGCTGCGCCAGTCCTCCGAGTTTGCCCGGGCTGAACTCAGCGAGCTCAAGAGCCGCGCCGCGAGCAGCGACAAGATTGCGCAGGAGCAGCTCGCCACCATCAACGAACTCGGCGCGGCGAAGGAGACGCTGCAGGCGCAGCTGCGCCAGGCGGTCGAACTGAGCCGCACGGAGCTGAATGAGCTCCGGAACCGCGCGGCGGGCAGCGACCAGATCGCGCAGCAGCATCTCGGGACCATCAATGCGCTCGGTGCGGCCAACGAAAAGCTGCAGGCGCAGCTCAAGGACATGGGTGCGGAGATGGCCGCCGCTCGGACGGAAAACTCGCGGCTGGCGGCGGCGGGCGAGGCGGCGGCGAGCTTCCGCGCCGAACTCACCGACGTGAAGGCCAGACTCGCCGAGGCGCAAAAGGCCGCCGAGCAGCAGGGCGCGGTCGTCGCCGAGCAGACG